>NZ_QRLE01000011.1:0-91310 GCF_003473055.1 Collinsella sp. AM13-34
AAACCGGACCTGATGGTCCAACTTTTTGTCCGCAGTCCCGACTCCTTGAGCCGTCTGGGTATCGTGAAAGGCTGCGCACTCCCCCATCATCAAAGGTGACACACGCTACCAGTTGATGGGAGGCAGCCATGGGCTTCTTTGACAAGATGTTCGAGAAGAAAGAGTGCGCGATTTGCGGTACCGAGCTGGGACTTCTAGGTAAGACAAAAATCAATGAAGGCTACCTGTGCAAAGAGTGCGCCGGCAAGCTCTCCCCCTACTTTCACGGCTATCGCTCCAGCACCGCGGACGATATCCGCGAGCAGCTCGCCTACCGCGAGGCCAATGCCGAGCGTCTGGCGTCGTTCAACCCCACGCGCACGCTTTCTGCCGGGCGCACCAACATCATGCTCGACGAGGACGCGGGTCTGCTGATCATTACCTCGCAGAGCCGCTGGCGCGACGCCAATCCCGACATCATCGAGTTCTCGCAGGTACTCGGCTGCGATATGGATATCGACGAGCATCGCACCGAAATCTATCGCGAGACCGAGGACGGCGAGCGCGAGAGCTACAACCCGCCGCGCTACGACCTGGATTACGACTTTAATCTGACCATCCACGTCAACACGCCGTACTTTACCGAGATCAACCTGCGCGTGAACGACTCCACCATCGATCAGCGCGGCTCCATCGAATACCGCGAGGCCAAGCGCCAGGCAACCGAGGTCCGCGACGCGCTGGTGCAGCTGCGCCAGGAGACGCGCGACAGCGTCGTGGCCGCCAAGGCCCCCAAGACCGCGGTGACCTGCCCCTTCTGCGGAGCCACCACCATTCCCGATGCCAGTGGGCGCTGCGAATACTGCGGCGGCGCCATCGGCGCATAGCCTCCGGCACGGAAAGGACCGATCATGGCCTTCGAGAGCGTCAACTATCAGTGCCCTGCCTGCGGTGGTCCCCTGCATTTTGCCAGCGCCGAGCAAAAGCTTGTCTGCGACTACTGTGACTCACGCTTTGAAGTCGAAGAAGTCGAGGCCCTCTATCGCGAGCGCCAGGACAAGGCAGATGCCAAAGCCGATGCCGCAGCCGCAGCTCCCAAATCTGCTGCCGACGATGCCGTGCAGGAGCTCGCCCAAAACGCCGGCTACATCTGCTCGTCGTGCGGCGCCGAGCTCGTGTCCGACGGCACCGTCGCCGTCACCACCTGCCCGTACTGCGGCAACTCCGCCGTGGCGCCCGGCCAGCTCTCTGGCGACTTCTCGCCCGACCTGGTGATTCCGTTTAATCTCGGGCGCGACGACGTCACGGCCGCACTCAAGGAACACTACAAGGGCAAGATCTTGCTGCCCAAGAGCTTTGTCACCGGCAACCACATCGACGAGGTCCAAGGTGTCTACGTGCCGTTTTGGCTCTACGGCGCCCGCGTGGACGGCGAAGTGTACTTTGACGCGACCAACGAGACCGTGACCGAGGAATCCGACCGCACCGTCACGACCACCGACCACTACGATGCCTATCGCAAGGGCAATATCTCGTTTAAGCGCGTGCCCGTCGACGGATCGTCCAAGATGCCCGACGGCCACACGGACGCCATCGAGCCGTTTGACTACGACGCGCTGCGTCCGTTCTCGGTCGCATATATGCCCGGCTACATCGCCAACCGTTACGACGAGGACTGCGAGACCTGCAAGGCGCGCGCCGAGCGCCGTATGGAAGAAAGCACGATCTCGGCCCTGCGCGAGACTGTCGTCGACGAATACGACGATGCCACGGTCGAAAGCAAGCAGCTCGACTACACCTGGGAAGACAGCGACTACGCCCTGTTCCCCGTCTGGATGCTCTCCACCTCGTGGAACGGCAAGAGCTACCTGTTTGCCATGAACGGCCAGACCGGCCGCCTGGTCGGCGAGCTCCCCTGCTCCAAGCCCAAGCTCGCTATTGCCTCGGTGCTGTTCTTTGTGATCGGATTTATCCTCTCCCAGATTCTCTTTATGGGTGAGAACGCCTTCGATCCGGATTACCTCGCCTTTGATATCGAGGGCATCCTCATCAACATCGTCGCGCCGCTGATCATCGTGATTATCGGAGACGTGCTACTGGTAGGCCAGCTCAAGACGGCCAACGAGGCCACCCACGCCGACGAGTACTGCGGCGAGCTCGACCTGACCGAGAAGCACGACACCTTCAACCACACCGAGACCACCGTTGTCATGAAAGACGACAAGGACGACTAAGCAATCCGACCAATACCACCCGGCCTTTGACGAGAAAGGAAGATCACCATGGGACTCTTGAAAGCTGGATTGGGTGCTGCCGGCGGCGTCATGGCCGACCAGTGGAAGGAATTTATCTATTGCGAATCGATGCCTGTTGACGTCTTGGCCTGCAAGGGCAGCAAACGCACCGGTGGCCGCAGCTCCAACACGCGCGGCGAGGACAACGTCATCTCCAACGGCTCGGTCATCGCCGTCAACGACGGCCAGGGCATGCTCGTGGTGCAAAACGGCAAGATCATCGAAGTCGCACTGGAGCCCGGTGAGTTCGTCTTCGATACCGGCAGCGAGCCGAGCGTCTTTAGCGGCAACCTGGGCGATTCCATCAAGGAGACCTTCGCCAATATCGGCAGCCGCTTTACCTTTGGCGGCGACGCGGGCAAGGACCAGCGCGTCTACTTCATCAACACCAAGGAGATCATCGGCAACAAGTACGGCACCGCCTCGCCCGTGCCCTTCCGCGTGGTCGATAACAACATTGGCCTGGACGTTGACATCTCCGTGCGCTGCAACGGCGAGTACTCGTACCGCATCACCAACCCGCTGCTGTTCTACACCAACGTGTGCGGCAACGTGACCGATAGCTACACGCGCGACAAGATCGACAGCCAGCTTAAGTCCGAGCTGCTCACCGCCCTGCAGCCCGCCTTTGCCAAGATCTCGGAAATGGGCATCCGCTACAGCGCCATCCCCGGCCACACCACCGAGCTCGCCCGCGCGCTCAACGAGGTCCTCTCTGCCGACTGGCGCGACCTGCGTGGTGTCGAGATCGTGAGCTTTGGCGTCAACTCCATCGCAGCCTCGCAAGAAGACGAGCAGATGATCAAGGACCTGCAGAAAGCCGCCGTCATGCGCGATCCCACTATGGCGGCAGCCAACATTGCCAGCGCCCAGAGCGACGCAATGCGCGCGGCAGCCGCCAATCCCAACGGCGCGATGGCAGGCTTTATGGGCATGGGCATGGCAGGTGGCATGGGCGGCATGAACGCCAGCCAGCTGTTCGCCGCCGGCCAGGCACAGCAGCAGGCCGCCCCGCAGCCGGCTCCGGCACCCGCTCCCGCACCGGCTCCTGCCGCTGCCCCCGCGGCCGGCACATGGACCTGCAGCTGCGGCGCCACCAACACCGGCAAGTTCTGCTCCGAGTGCGGCAGTCCCGCACCCGCCCCGGCACCGGCCAAGTGGTTCTGCCCCAACTGCGGCAGCGAAAACGGCGGCAAGTTCTGCAGCAACTGCGGAACGCCCAGGCCCTAGCCCCTCTATCTGGTAATTGGCGGGGGATCCGCCACCCCCGCATTTGCTTCTATGGGTTTCGTTCGATAAAGGAGGACACCATGAAGACAACGTTCAAAAAGTCCGTACTCGCATTTCTGACATGCGTCCTTGCGCTCGCCTTTGCCCTCACGGGCTGCAGCGGCGGCGGCAAAGACCCCAAGGCCAACTTCGTCGGCAGCTGGGAACTCTCGGGTGGAACCCTGGAGGGCGAAGAACTGACCGATGAGTACATGAAGATGCTCGAGGATTGGGGTGTGCACTGCGTCCTGATTCTCGATGAGGACGGTACAGGTGCCCTCGACCTGTTCCTTGAAGTCGTCGACCTTAAATGGGAGGCAAAGGACGCCACCACCGTAACCATCACCGCCGAAGACGAGTCGCATGACATGAAGCTCAAGGACGGCAAGCTCATCCTCGAAGAGGATGACGGCAATCTTGTCTTTACCAAGTCCGACAAGGACCTGTCCGGCACGGTGAAGAAGGATCGCGAGGCGGCCGAGAAGGAAGAAGAGATCGACGAGGCCGTCGAAGACGACGACGTCCAGAAGATTGAAATCTCCCCCGCCGTCACCGTTGCCGATGACGACCTGTGCACCATCACCATCACCGAGAAGTTCAAGGACGAGTGGGACGACATCGGTTTTGTCGTCAACATCACCAACAAGAGCGACAAGGACCTGACCTTCTACGCCCCCAGCGGCAAGACCAACGTCAACGGCACCATGAAGGAACCCTGGTTCTCGGCTCACCTGATGCCCGGCACCAACGCCACCGAGGAATTCACGTTCTCGAGCGGCGAGCTTGACAGCCTTGACGACCTGGTCAACACGACCATCGGCATCGACGCCTACCTGACCGATTCCTACGAGGACGTCGCCTCCTACAGCGCAACCGTCGCGTAGCGGCACGTAACATCAGCCGCGGATTGGCGGACACATCCGCGCACACCAGACGGGGCCGCAGGAGATGATCCTGCGGCCCCGTCGCTTTATGCCGACAGCACTGCCCATACAAGCAGGCCGCCCGCCGTTTTTAGATGCGAAACGGTGGGCGGCCTATCCTTGCGGTGCCGGAACACGGGTGAGCGCGTCGATTACGGGCGCTCCATGTTGGGAACGATGCTACCCTCGGTCACCGCATGCACGGCCAGGCGCATGATGTTGTCGTAGCCGGTCTTGCTCAGGATCTCCGAGATGCGGCGCTTGATGGTGCCCTCACTCATAAACAGCTCGGCCGCGATCTCGCGACGACTTTTGCCCTCGCAGGCAAGGCGCAAAATCGATAGCTCGACATCGTCGAGGGCTGCTGTACCCGAGAAGATGCTCTCGGGCGGCTTGGGAAACGTGCAGTAACCCGCCAGCGTGGAGCGCATCACGGCGAACAGCTCGTCGATACCGACGTTCTTGTACACAAAGCTATCGACGCCCGCCTCGCGGGCCTGATCGACAAAGGTGATCTCGGGCATGCCTGTCATGATAATGATGCGACACTCGGGCAGCTGCTCCTTGATGCGTGCCGCCGCCACGATGCCGTTTGAATCGTGTTCGGTGCACACGTCCATCAGTATCATGTCCGGGCGCTCCTTGAGCGCGACACCCAAGGCCTCGGAGGCATCGGCGATCGCGGCAACGACGGTCATATCGGGCTGGTCGCCAACGGAGCGCGCCAGGCTCTCGCGCAGGATGGCCTGATCTTCGACAATTAACACGCGGATCATGAGCTTCTCCTTTGGGACGTGTCGTTGGCGTTAAGCGGAATGGATACCGTAAGCGTAAAGGGCGGGGTGGCGTGGACCTCTAGGCTGCCACCCAGATCTTGCGCGACATGTCTCATACCTGGGATACCCGTTCCCTCGCGATACGATACGGGGGCCGGGGACCCGTCGTTAGAAATCGTCATGTGCGCGACGGCGTCAGCATCCGTCCTCTCCTGCCACAAGCGCACATGGACCCGATGCGCCTGCGCATGCTTGGTGGCGTTGGTCGAGGCCTCGCGGATAATCTGCAAAAAGGCGGCGGCGACACGCGCGTCCTCAGGCAGCGCACCCTCAACATCGATCTGCACGCTCACCAGGCCAAAAGCATGGACGATATCGCCCAGTTGCTCTGCCGGTTCGGTGTCGCCCCCGCTGCGCAGATCGGCAGCGATTGAGCGCAGCAGCGGGTCGATCTGCTCGAGCGACTCGTCGTCCAAGCGCCCCTCCTCCAAATAGCGATGAAGGATTGATAGGCGCTGGCCGATCACATCGTGAACGCGGGCGCGCATGCGCAGATAGGCCGCATTGTCGGCAACTTTTTTGACTTCTTCGATCTGGGCCTGGAGCTCTTGGCCCGCAAGCTCAAGCAGGTGGTTGGCCTGCGCCAGGCGGTCATGCGCATGCGCATACTCTGTCACGTCCAGACCGATTATGCGCTCGAACGAACGGCCCGAGACCATAACGTCATCGCACACAAACAGGCGAATCTCGGCGGGAGAAACCTCGACCACCGCACGCGCCTCACCAAAGCGGTCCAGGTTGATCCGCACGCGGTTCTTACCGCCTTCGGGCATTTGCATGCTGAGCTTGCGCAGGTCGTTCCATGTACCGCTCATATCGCCTAGGTCGGTGGGCATATGAAGCTCCACCAGGTTTTTGCGCATGCAGCGGTTCATGAGCAGTGGACGGCCCCTCGAGTCCAGATACAGGATGCCCACGGGAATCACGTTGATGGTTTCAATCGTCGAGAACGCGGTGATATCCTCTTGGCGGTTACGGACGTCCATCAAGAGCGCCGCGACGGAACGGAACAGGAAGAACGCTCCCTCTGCGATAAGGACAACGGCCCACACCGAGCCCATGGCAAAAACCACCGGCGGTGTCACGGCGCCAACAAGCAGCAGCTCGGCCAGCATGACAGGGCGACGATAGCGCACCATAAGGACCACGCCATAGACAAAGATCGCGGCATTGAGCCACAGCACTCCGCCCATTGCCCTAGCGCAAACGTCAAGCGGCGCCACCAGGTACGAGCCAGACGACGCGAATAAGATGAGCGCCGAAATCATCAGGTGAAGCACAAGGCTCGTCTCGTAGGCGCAAATCACCTTACGGTTATAGGACGAGCGGCGCGATGCGATGAGCGGGACGTGGATCATCTGCAGACACGCAGCCAGGGCAAAGACAACATCGAGCGCAACGATTTGGGGAAGGATGAACGAAATCTGCATCGTCACTCACCCGCCCTCGGCATCAAGACGATCATGCGCAGCTGGCCGGACTCGCCCTCAAGGCGGTATGCCACGTTGCGCCCTTGCAGAGCGCTTTCGAGCTCTTGCGCAGCGGGCGTCTGTGAAAGATCTTCATCATCGTTGGAAAAAAGCGTGGCGCGCAGCTCGACACTGCACCGGTCATGGTCGCCCAAGTGATACATAAGCGCCGGATGGTCGGTGGTGTAGGCAAAAAACGCAAAGTCATACACGCAGTCGTACAGGGCGCTTACCGTACTGGCGTGCATCGGGCGCCGTATGGCGATAATCGAGGCGCAATCGATATCGATGGTGCGCAGGTCGCTTGCGAGCTCGTTGGCAATGAGCTGAATGCGGTCGCGATCAAAACCGCTCTCACCGTGCTGTGCCAACGTGAGCGACCCTTTGCGCTTGCAATAGGCGACGAGCATCTTGGCGCGCTGCAGCATGCGGTAACGCTCGTGCGAAGACGCCTCGTCGGTCAACGGCGGCAGCGAACTCAGCAGGTCGTACATCCCTTCGAGCGCGCGGACAAGTGCTTGGTCCACGTCTTGGACCAGCAAGGTCTCGGCCTCTTGATCTGCCAGGTGCGTCTTAAGGTCGTAGTCGGCGGCGAGCAGCTCGTTTTGACGCTGCAGTTCCATGCGACGATGTGCCAGTTCACGGTTAAGCTCGTTGAGATCCGACACGTCTTGGGCAAGCAGGGCCGATCCGCCCAGCAGTGGAAAGGCACGGTACACCACATCGGGATCGGACGCCACAGCAAAGGCATGGGCGTGGCCGTGCTCCTGGGTCCGCAACTCCTCGCGCACGCCTACCGGCATTGGCTTTGACGCCGGCGTGGCATAGACCTCCTGCAGGTCGCGCGTTAGAACTTTGAGGTCGAGCGGCAAGGTGTCGAAGATGCCGGCGATGTCGTGATACGACGGAATGACACCGCAATCGAGACAGATTTCCATCGCCACCACGCACAGGACGCAATAGACGAGCGAAAAGTTGAGCCTCCATGCCCAGGGCACGCGCAACGCATACGAGACGGCAAAGAATGCGCCACCCAGCAGTACGAGCGCCGCCGTGCCCGAGAAACGCTGGATGCGAAAGGACGAGGACCGGCCCACCAGGATAAAAAAGGCCACAAAGTTAAAGGCTGTCCATACCAGAACGGTACCGTAGCCCCAACCATATGTGTAATCGTTGCTCCAGGTTCCACTCGATCGATCGAAATGGAAGACCTGCTGATGAACATCGTTAGTAAGCACAAAGCCGATAAGCAGGACAGCCATGACCCGCAAAACGGTGCGGTACCGACGCCCCATACGATGCTGTTCCAAACCCGCGAGGCGCAGACCGCACAGCTGGTAGATCAGCGGAATGAGCGTCATGGGCACGTAGTACAGGTACCACAGCACGGTGGCATAGAACGGCGTGAACGACTTATATTTGAGGATGACCTCGATCATCCACAGGGCACAAATGGCGGCGATGGCAACAAGGCGGCGGCGCAAGACGTAGTCCAAGCAGCGTAGGTACGCCAACACACCCCAGATTGAAAATGCAATTGCGGCGACAAGCAGCGGGAGAGAGCTCGAGTGGACGAGCGCATCCACGACCTCTTCGGACACCTCGCTATAGGCGGGCACGGTGTTGGAAAGCTTGGGGTCGGAGGCGAACAGTGCCGGCAAGACTGCCAAAAGCATAAGGAACAGCGCGGTAATGGCGCCGGCGATAACAAAGACGCGGTGGCGATACACGCCATGCGATATGCCAACAAGGAATCGCGGCATGGCGAAGAGCCTGCCGCCCCTAAGATCCGCCACGGGCGCGGATCGGGCGGTCGCGTGGCCGATATGTCGCTCGCGGGTACCCATAGTGCTTTTAGTGTACCGACAGGCGGGCCCAAAAAGCGGGCCACATGTCCCAAAATCCGCCGACGGCAAGGCGCCCGGCGAGCACATACTCGCCGGGCGCCTTGGTTAGGAGGCTATGAAGTTGAGTGCCTCAGCTTCCTTAGGACAGGTCCTCACCATTAGAAGCAATAACCTTCTTGTACCAGTCGAAGCTCTTCTTCTTGGAGCGTTTGAGGGTGCCGTTGCCTGCATCGTCGCGATCGACGTAGATAAAGCCGTAGCGCTTGGACATCTCGCCCGTGCCGGCAGACACCAGGTCGATCGGGCCCCAGGTGGTGTAGCCCAGCAGGTCAACGCCGTCCTCGGTCACCGCGTCGCGCATCGCGGCAATATGCTGGCGCAGGTAGTCGATACGGTAGTCGTCGTTGATGGAACCATCCTCCTCAACAACATCCTTGGCGCCCAGACCGTTCTCGACCACAAACAGCGGCTTCTGATAACGGTCGTACAGGTCGTTAAGGGTGATGCGAAAGCCCAGCGGATCGATGGCCCAGCCCCACTGGCTCTCCTGCAGGTAGGGGTTCTTGGCGCCGGCGAAGGCGTTGCCCTGGGTACGCTCGACATCGGGGTTATCGGCACCGGCAGAGCAGCGGGTGCTGTAGTAGCTAAAGCTGATGAAGTCGACGGTGTTGGCGGCCAGGATCTCGCGGTCCTCGTCCGTTATGCCCACATCGATGCCCAGGCGCTCGAGCTTCTTGACGGCATAGGCCGGATAGTAGCCGCGGCTCTGGACGTCGACGAAGAAGTAATTGTCCTGGTTGTCGAGCTGCGCCTGGCGCACATCGCCCGGACGGCAGCTGTAGGGGTAGTAGCTACCTGCGGCGAGCATGCAGCCGATCTTGATCTCGGGGTCGATCTCGTGAGCGATCTTGGTTGCCCAAGCGCTGGCGACGAGCTCGTTGTGGGCGGCCAGGTACTCGACGGCCTCCTTGTTCTCGCCCTCCTCAAAGACCAGACCGGCACCCATAAACGGCAGGTGCAAGATCATATTGATCTCGTTGAAGGTAAGCCAGTACTTTACCAGGCCCTTGTAGCGGGTGAAGATCGTGGTCGCGAGGTTCTTGTAGAAGTCGATGAGCTTGCGGTTGCGCCAGCCGCCGTACTCCTTGATGAGGTAAATCGGGCAGTCGAAGTTTGTCGTGGCTTCAGTATCCCCGCAAGCAGCGCGCTACTCAACGGCAACGGCGCAGGTCGACACTTCTTTTCGCGCGCAGGCGCTCGGCAGCCGCCCCCGTCTGACACTTTTTGATACCGCCGCCCCCAACCACCACAAAGGGGGACAGGCACCTTTGTGGTGGTTTGGGCCCGTTTGTCTCGATCTGTAACAGGTAGAGACGATTTAGCCCGCTAGATGTTACAAATCGAGACGGAAGATGCTAGTCACAGGCGATGTCGAGGTTCTTGCCGACGAGGCCCACGTAGCCGCCCTCGGCAGCCTTGGGACTATCTGCGTGGCAGAGAACCCACTTGTCGGCCTTCCAGTAGCAGTAGCTGTCACCGGCGGCAGGCATGTCGGCTGCGGCCTCGGGGCGCGGGCCATTGGTGCCCGCCGGCAGCGCCACCATCACCTGGAAGCCGCCGTCGTCGACCATGCAGGGCGTGTAGTGGAGCGTGGTGTTGAAGACTTCGACGACCGTACCCGCCGGCACGCGGAACGCCTTGACGCACGCGGTGTCGAGCTTGCCGCCCTCAATCTCCCAGCGATGCGCCACGAGCAGGATAAAGTCGCGGGCGCCCAGGTTAAACTCGCTGGCGCGGTGATACTCCAGGCAGTTGAGGCGTGTGTTGTGCCCGTTGCACCAGCCGAGCTGGAAGGAGCGGCCGCCAAACATGAGAAAGCCCAGTTTATCGGCACCCTTGACGCTCTCGAGCTCCGGCGCGCTTGCTACGTACTTGCTGCCTTCGGGGATGGGCGTGGCAGAGAGCGCCTCGAGCACGAGCAACGTGAGCTCGGACGGAACGTCATCCCAAACGTTGCCATAGGATTTGAACTCGGGATCGTTGACAGAATAGATGTGCATGTTCGCTCCTGTTCGTAAATGTGACTATACGAACATTCTAGAACAAACATGAGCGATTTTGAACGCTCGTCCCGACCACTCAACAAAAAGGCGCCCCCGCATAAGCGAAGGCGCCCAATGCGCGCGCTTTGGGCGATAAAGCCCTTACGCCTGCTGATAATGCAGGTGCTTCTCATCGATATCGGCCAGGTCGCGGTCGAGATAGCGACGCGCGAGCCAGTTTGCCATGGGGAGGTTCTGGTCCAGATAGTTACCGCACTCCTCGGGAGCGGCACCGGGGACATCGCCCTCAAAGCCGGCGACAAACTCGAACAGCTCACGCACGAGCGGCAGGATCTCCTCGCTCGTCACCTCGCCAAACACGACGAGGTAAAAGCCCGTGCGGCAGCCCATGGGACCAAAGTAGACAATGCGGCTCGACCACTCGGCATGGTTGCGAAGGAACGTCGCGCCCAGGTGCTCGATGGTGTGGCACTCGGCCGTGTTCATGACCGGCTCCTTGTTGGGCGTGGTCAGGCGCAGATCAAAGGTGGTGACGGCGGCGCCGGTCGCCGGATCGCGGTCGATGCGGCTCACATACACGCCGGGCTCGAGCAGCAGATGGTCAACGGAAAAACTCGCGATACGCTCCATGGCAGTTCCTCTCGGTAGTCAATTTAGGACGGGGCTCTTTTAGCTGGTTCGAATGATCGCACCAATCATACCAGTCAAAAAAGCCCCGTCCCAAAAAGACAACTTAGCCAAGGACACGGGCCATACGCGTCTTGAACTCGGACAGGAAGCGCGGAGCATCCACGGTCAGTGCCACAAGCGCGCTCTTGTCCGAATCGGACAGACGGTGCTCGTCGCAGATGGTGCGGCCGCGATACTCGCCCAGCAGGTCGACACGCAGGTTACAGCCGAGCGCACCCACGAGCGTGGGATCAATCGCCACGGCAACCGCCAGCGGATCGTGCAGCGCGCAGCCGCCCAGGTAGGGCGCGTTCATTTCGTACGAACCGATATAGTGCTCGACCATGCTCGCAAACGCGCAGCCAGCCATAGTGCCCGAGCCCGTCCAGCCGGCAACGTCGCGGCGCGTGAGCACCACGCGGTGCGTCACATCCAAGCCCACCATGGTGAGCTTGCGGCCCGAGCGCAACACGGCGTCGGCAGCCTCGGGGTCGCCCACCATGTTGGCCTCGGCGCCCGCGCTCACGTTGCCGGGCACGGTAAGCGCACCGCCCATCACGACCACGCGGCCGATGGACATCATCGCCGCCGCATCGCGCTCCAGGGCAAGCGCCAGATTGGTGAGCGGGCCGGTCGCAACGTAGGCCAGATCGGGACCATAGGTACGCGCGGCATCAATCAGGTAATCGACCGCCGCATTGCCATCGGCCGACGTCGCGCCCACCGGCTCGTACGGCGAGGCGGGCACGCTTGCGCCGCCAATGCCGTTCTTGCCGTGGATAAGCGTGGTGGACGCCGGCGGCGTGTAGGGTTCGGTCGCTTTCATGGGACGATCGGCGCCCAGGTACACCGGCACCTCGGGACGACCCAACAGGTCGAGCACCGCCAAGCAGTTGTGCGCCGACTGCTCGACGCGCACGTTGCCAAAGCACGTGGTGATGCCGACGAGCTCCACCTCGGGGCTCGCGATGGCATAGGCGAGCGCCATCGCATCATCCACACCCATATCCAGATCAAGGATCAGCTTCTTGGTTGCCATTGTTCTACTCCGCTTCTCCGTCTACATCCAAACCGTCTAAACCAAACTTGTGCTCGACTTCCGCACGCGTGGGAATTGATTGCTGAGCGCCCAGGCGCGATACCGTCACCGCCGAGGCGCGAGCACCCGCGGCCATGCACTCAAAGAGCGGCAGACCCTCCAGACGAGCTGCAGCAAGCGCACCAATAAACGTATCGCCCGCGGCCGTCGTATCGACCACCGCGCTCGAAAGCGCCGGCATGCGCAGCGGCTCACCGCCATCGCCGAGCGTAACCGAGCCGGCGCCGCCCAGCGTGATGACCGCGGCGCCGGCGCCCTTGTCGAGCAGCGCATTGAGCGCGGCGACGCAACTCGCATCATCTGTGGGCAGAATGCCCGTCAGCATCTGGCACTCGGTCTCGTTGGGGCAGACCAAGTCGACCGCAGGCCACGCTCCTGCCGGCAAATCGCAGGCGGGCGCAGGGTTAAAGACCGTATAGAACCCCAGCTCGTGAGCGCAAGCAAGCGCCTCGGCCGTCGCTGCAAGGTCACATTCGCCCTGGGCGATAAAGACGCTTCCGGCAGCCGGGGCAAACTCGCTGGCATCGCCGTCGAGCTCGTCGGCCACCAAGCGCCTCAGTGCGCGGGCAACGTCCTCGCCCGCAAGCGCATGGTTGGCGCCCGGCGACAGCACGATGCGGTTGTCGCTCTCGCAGCGAATGATAGTCGCGGTACCGGTCTCCACGTCATCGCGACGCGCCACAAACTCAACGCCCACGCCGGCATCCTGGAGCCCTGCCACAAGCGCATCGCCAAAGGTATCGCGCCCAACAGCGCCAATCATGCACGTGCGCGCACCCATGCGCGCAGCAGCGACGGCCTGGTTAGCGCCCTTGCCACCAGCGTTCGTGATAAAACCGCTGCCACCGACTGTCTCGCCCGCACGCGGCATGCGCTCGCACGCCACCGAAAGGTCCATGTTCATGCTGCCGAACACCGCAACGATGCTGTGATCCGCCATGGAAACCTCCTCGTCTTCAGGCTTTGCGCCCACCGTCGACCAACGATTGTGCACTCTCGCACCCCCTATAACTTTAGTCCACTTTGATGTGGACGCGCGCTTGAGCTTACGCCAGCAGCAAGCATTCACAGGGGCAGGCAGCTACAATGAATACGTGCTGATTATTCTCGTCATTGGATGATGTTTTATGGAACAATTCTCGCAATCGGGCTCGCGCGGTCGACGCCGCACGGGCAACGAGCCGGCGCCGCACGAACGCGTGAAGGGCGAACGCCGTGCCAACGAGCCGCGACGCACCGCGAGCCCCCATCGCGCTTCTGCCAACAACGCGGGCCGCGCCAACACTCCCGCCGCGGAGCAGACGCCTGCTCGCCCCAAGTCCCGCTACATCCCTGCCCTTGACGGCCTGCGCACGCTTGCCGTCGTCGCAGTGGTGCTCTATCACCTCAACCTCACGTGGGCTCAGGGCGGCCTGCTTGGCGTCACGATCTTCTTTGTGCTTTCGGGCTATCTGATCACACGCCTGCTACTCAACGAAGTCGCTAAGACCGGCCGCATCGACCTCAAGAGCTTCTGGATCCGCCGCATCCGTCGCCTGGTCCCCGCCGTGGTGACCGTTGTGGTTGTAACCTGTGCGCTGTGCACCGTCTTCAACCACGTGATGCTCACCAAGATGCGTCCCGACATTCTGCCGTCGCTGTTGTTCTTCAACAACTGGTGGCAGATTGCCCAAAACGTCTCGTACTTCAACGCTCTGGGCGACCCCTCGCCGCTCACGCACTTTTGGTCGCTTGCCATCGAGGAACAGTTCTACCTGATTTGGCCGCCACTGCTGTTTGCCATGGTATCCATGCATGTGAGCAAGCCCAACACGCGCCGTGTGGTCCTGGGACTCGCAGCGGTATCCGCCCTTGCCATGATGGTGCTCTATAACCCCGCCGCCGACCCCAGCCGCGTGTACTACGGCACCGACACCCGTGTGTTCTCGCTGCTGCTGGGCGCCTGGATGGCCTTTATCCCCGATCGCGACCTGGCGCCTGTGCGTCTCGCTCGTCGTTTGGGGCTCAATCGCCTGGCTGGCGCCGCCAAGCACGGCAGGAACGCCGAGGGCAAGCTTGGCGAGAAGGCCGACAACGCAGCCGAGACCGTCCCGGCACAGCCGAGCGCCCTCGTGCGCTTTTGGTCCTCGCCCGCATCCATCGATGTGCTGGGCGTCGTGGGTCTGGTTGGCCTTGCCGCCATGGTCGCGCTCACCAACGGCTACACCGCGTTCCAGTATCGCGGCGGCACGCTGTTATGCTCCATCCTCACGCTCATGGTCATCGCGGCCTGTGTGCAGCCCCAGGGAATGGTTGCCCGCGCACTGTCCGCCGAGCCGCTCGTGTTGGTTGGCAAACGCTCGTACAGCATCTACTTGTGGCACTATCCGCTACTGTTGCTCATGAACCCGGTCGCCAACATCAACGATACGCCGTGGTGGCAGTACATTTTGCAGGTGTTGTTGGTGGTCGCCGTGGCCGAATGCTCATATCGCTTTATCGAGACGCCGTTTAGAAAGGGCGCCTTTGGGCGCACCGTATCCGAGTTCCGCGACGGCACCACCACGCCCACCAACTGGGTGCGCGCGCACGTCCCTGTCTGCGCAGCCTGCGCTGTCGTGTTGGTCGTTGCGCTGGGCGGCCTGATCTTTGTGCCGGAGACCTCCGCGCTGAGCGGTGAGGGCGCCGAAGTCCTCAACAAGGAAGCCAAAAACACCGCGCCCACCGACCAGCAGGCGGCCGACGACACCGACAAGGACAACGACGGCTTCCCCGATGGATCCTACGACCTGCTGATGATCGGTGACTCCGTGTCGCTGCGCGCCGTTGATTCCTTTGACGGCGTGTTCCCGCACAGCCATATCGATGCCGAAAAGGGCCGCCAGTTTGATGCGGGCCGCGCGACATTTGAGGGCTATCTCCAACAGAACCTTGCCGGCAAGATCGTGGTCTTTGCACTGGGCACCAACGGCTTGGTAACCGACGACCAGATCGACGCCATCATGACCGATGCAGGAGATAAGCGTATTGTGGTGTTTGTGAACACGCGCAGCCCGCAGCCGTGGGTTGGCTCTACCAACCAGGCCATCGCCAACGCTGCTACGCGCTACAAGAACGTGCGCGTTATCGACTGGTACGGATACAGCGCCAATCGCAACGACCTGTTCGATGGCGATGGCACGCACCTGTCGACCACTGGCGTGACTGAGTACCTCAACTTGATCCACGATGCAGTCAAGAAGGACCTGCCCGTGCATCCCGAGGATCACGTCAACGATCCGCAGCCGGCAGCCGTCAAGTCTGCCACCGACGCGCTCGTCAATGCGCTCGCTCTCAAGCCGCACAAGCTGGGCACCGACAAGTAACCTGCAGCGCAAACTTCCCACATCCGGAGGGGGTGCCTGCCACAGCAGACACCCACTCCGGCAGTTAGGGACGTTCCTTATGTGCCGGCACCTGGGGACACTCCTGGCACAGCCGAGGAACGCCCTCCTTGCGACCGAATTCTGGGCGCCTCGCCACCCCGAGCGTTGTTTTCAAGCCCCACACCCGCAGCAAACAACCCAAAATCACTCTTTTCGAGCCGGCTCCAAGAGGTCGTGGACAAAAAGGGGCAAATATGAGTACTGTTACCATTTTAGTAGCAGGCAAAACCACCCAAAATGGCGCTCATACGGTAGCGTGCGACCCTTCCAGTTGACCAGAATGGCCGGCTTAGGACTTGGAGACCCGCTTTTAATGAACAGATTCTTAGCTATGTTCATTATTTTCTTGGTCGTAAATGCTATCGGCCAGACAACAGTACTCATATTTGGCATTTTTTGTCCACTCACATATTACTAACCCCCTATAACAGGCAAAATACAGGCCGCAACCCATGGCAGCGGCCTGTTTGGAGTCCAAAAGAGGCGCTAAGCGCTGTAGCCCATCGCTTGCAGCACAAACATGACGACCGTCAGCACCGTAATCACACCGATAGTCGCCCAAGTGAGCACGTTCCACACGCGGCCGTTGCGGTTGGCACCCATAATGTGACGGTCAGCGGCAATAACCACCTGGAACACCAGAACCACGGGCAGCAGCACGCCATTGATGACCTGCGAGGTCATCATAATCTGGAACAGATCGACGCCGGGCATAAGCACCAGCACGGCAGAGATACCGATGATGGCCGTAATGATGCCGCGATAGACCGGGGCCTCGTCCCAGCTGCGGTCGGCACCGCGCTCCCAGCCAAATGCCTCGCAGATAGCGCTCGACGTAACGCCCGGCAGCACGCAGGCAGCCAAGAAGCTCGCCGCGACCAGGCCCGAGGCAAACAGTACCGTAGACCACTGACCCGCAATAGGCTCCAGCGCGCGGGCAGCATCGGCAGCATCGCTAATCTGAATACCCGCCGGGAACAACACCGTGCCGGTCGTGATGATAATAAAGCCGGCAATGATATCGGCAGCGATCGAGCCGCTCACGGTATCAATACGCTGCAGCACGATGTCGTCCTCGCCCGCATTCTTATCGACCACGTTGTTCTGCGCCAAGAAAATCATCCACGGCGCGATGGTGGTACCGATCGTTGCAACCACGAGCGACACGTAGCTGGGGTCATTTTGAATGTTGGGCACGACCAGGTCGACCGCGACCTCACCCCAGTTGGGGCCAGCCATAAACGCGGCGACAATATAGGTCACGAACACGCAGCTCACCAGCAGCAGAATCTTCTCGATGCGCTGGAAACTCCCCGACATGGTAAGCATCCATACCAGCAGCGCCACCAACGGCACCGAGATGCTCGCCGGCACGCCAAAGAGAGCAAGACCGCTGGCGATGCCCGCAAACTCCGAAATGGTCACAGCCGTGTTGGCGATCAACAGCGCCGCCATAGCAAGTACACTCTTGCGCACGCCAAAGCGCTCGCGAATGAGCGATGCCAGGCCCTTGCCCGTGACGCAGCCGCAGCGCGCCGCGGTCTCCTGCGTCACGATGAGCAGCACAGTCATGACAGGAAGCATCCACAGCATCTTGTAGCCATAGCTGGCGCCCGCGCTGGAATACGTTGCAATGCCGCCGGCGTCATTGCCCGAAAGCGCCGCCAGCAGACCGGGACCCATAGCGCCAAAGATGGCCGCGATGGTCAGCTTTTGCTTGGTGCCCGACTTTTGCTTGGTATTTTGCACGCGACCACCTAACCCATGACTGACATGGCGAGCAGCACCGCGGCGATGCAATACGCCACACACGAGATCATGACGGCAATGACGTTCATGGCGGTGCCCGACGTGTTGAGGTCATGCTCGTCACGCCAGAACAGCACCATCAGGTAAATCACGGCGCTCATGTTGCCAACCAGGCAAATGATGGCAGCGATATTAAAGCACCCGGTAAAGAGTTGCTCCTCAAACATGGGCGCATCGGGGAATGCAGCGGTGCGCACCAGCTGGGCGCACAGGTAGGTCACGAGTGACAGAATCAGGCCCATGCCCGTGCTCTGGAAGAAGAATCCCAGATACGGCTTGGGCTCGTCGTCGTGACCGTCATACTCCAGGAAGTAGTTCTTGACGAACGACACCATGCGCGAGGCCGCCAGCAGCACGAGCGGCATGGCGCACATGGGAAACACCACCAGATGCGCGGAGCCGAGCGCCGTTCCCAGCACGGTCGCCATGATGCACGACGCGATGCCCCATACAACAACCCAGTACTGGCGATGCACGAACCAGCTGAGCACGTTCGTCGAGTCGTCGGACGCGCTGTCACCCGAGCCGACACCAGCGATCTGCAGGTCCTCCTGATGCTCCTCGGCGATAACGTCCATGGCGTCGTCGAAGGTCACGATACCAAGGATATGACGGTTCTCGTCGCAGACAGGGATGGCAACCAGGTCGTACTTGGTCATCTCGTCCGTCACGTCTTCCTGGTCCTCGTCGGGCGACACATAGACCAGGTCGCGATAGGCCAGCTGACCCAGCGTGGCGTCGCGGTCGGCTACGATCAGCGTGCGCAGCGAAAGCACGCCGGTCAGCATGCCGCTCGGATCCTCGGTATAGACGTAGTAGACGCTCTCGAAGTCCTCGTCGAGCTCGCGAATCGCCTCGATGGCGTCACCGACCGTTGCCGTGGCGGGCAGGGAGACAAACTCCGAGGTCATGATGCGGCCGGCGGTGTTGTCCTCATACCCCAGCAGGTTACGAATCGCCTTCTCCTCCTTGACGCCCATCAGGCGCAGGAGCTTCTCGGCCTTCTCGTAATCGAGCTCGTCGATCAGGTCGGCTGCATCGTCCGGGTCCATCATGGCCAGCATCGACGATGCGTCCGTGTCGGACAGGCCCTCGAGCATCTCGGTCATAAGCTCGTCGTCATCGAACTCCGAGATGGCCTCGGCTGCCTGGGCGGTATCGAGCTGCGCAAACACCTGCGCACGTAGGCGCGGGTCGAGCTGCTCGATAATGTCGGCGATGTCGGCAGGGTGCAGCTCGCCGAGCGTCTTGTGCGACACCGAGAGTTGAATGTTCTTGGTCGAGCGGTCGAGCAGGTCCATGTAGGACCAAGCGATGATATCCTCACTGAGCGGCTTGCCCAGGTGCTTCATAAAGCCTTCAACGATATGCTCGAGCGCGGGGCTGATGGCGCGTAGCAGACCGCGGGCACCGACCTCGGCGCCCAGCAGGCGCAGCTGGTTTTCGCCCGACATGGAAAACTTGATGTCGTTTACGCGCACGACCTTCATGCCCTGCGTGTCGACAATCTGCTTGTTGAGCACGTCGCGGGCAAGCAAGAGTTCGGTCGGCTGCAGGTACGAAAAACGGATTTCGGTGGCCGACGTCTTAAGGTGTACACCCGTCTCGTCGATGCGGTCGACCCATTTGCGCCAGCTGATCATGAACGGCGTCTTGCCGGGACCACGGAACGCGAGCGACGTCACGTGCGGAAAAACTTCGCCGGTTGCAATGCCAAAATCGTTGACCACGCCGAGCTTTTCGCCGTCGACGTCCAAGACTGGCAATTTGAGCATCTCACTCAGATAATTCAATGGTGCTCCCCATCATTATTCCTCCGGACGCGGCCGCGCGTGCGGCGTCCGGGGGCTTCTGGATATGTATACGCATGCGCGGGCGGCACGCCGCTCGACGCTTACACCCCGTGCATGCGCAAAAAGCACCTGCATGGGGTCATCGACTGTATGGTCGAGGTTTGGATTTCACCTGTAACCTTTCTCTTGACCCTCATTAACCGCAGTAACTATAGCATCAGCATCGCCCTGCGGCATCGAATTTATGCGCTGCACATTGCAGGCATACCAAACGCTGACGCATCCGTGACATAGCCATTGGGGACGTTCTTAAATGACTACCCAATAACTACTCTGTGGTGTCGTTGTCCTCGGCAAGTTGGGGGAACACGGCGTCCTTGGGCATGGTGGCCTTCGTCAGCGAGGTGAGCTTTTTGCTCAGCGACGTGTCCGTCTTGACCAGGTCGCTGAGCGTCACGATCTTGTAGCCGTCGGCGGCAAGGCCGTCGATGATCTGCGGCAGTGCCTCAAGCGTCTGCTCGGCGCATTCGTCTCTATCGGTGAGCAGCACGATATTGCCCGGCGTCACCGAATCGAGCACCGTCGAGACCTGCTCGTCGGCACCGTTGAGCAGCCAGTCGCCCGAGTCAATATTCCACGAGACCACGGCGGAGACCAGGTCCATCGCATCAATCCAGTTTTGCTCGTCAAAGGCAGCGTAGGGGGCACGCAGCAGCATCGTCTTCACGCCGGTCGCTGACTTAATCGCATCGGTGCCTTTCGCGATCTGCTCGCGTACCGCCTCACGGTCCTGACCCTTGAGCGAATCGTCGCTGTAGCTGTTGGATCCGATCTCGCACCCGGCATCGACAATCGCCTTGGCCGTGGCGGACGAGGCCTCGACCGCATCGCCCGACAGGAAGAACGTCGCGGTGACGCCTTTCTCCTTGAGCACCTGCAAGATCTGCTTGGTCGCGCCACTCGGGCCCTCGTCAAACGTCAGCGCAACGTACTTTTCGTTACCCTTGGGCGCCACGCTGGCGCACGCAACGACGCAATCGGTAGCGGGCACAACCTCGCCGCGGTCCTGCGTCTTACCCGATTGCTCGCCGACCCACACCTCCGAGCGGCCCTGGACACCCCACGTCTGCACATACTCGATAGCGCCCGTGCCCTCGACCTTGAGCTTGGGCTCGATAACCGTAGCCTGAACCTCATGCTTCTCGTAGGTGTTACGGCCATCCTTGACCGTCACCTTCTCGCCACCCTCAAGTTCGCGGCTATCCCATTTGCCCTGTTTTATGCGCTTGCCGTCCACCTTAACCGACAGCTTTTCGCCGCCATGGCGCTTGAGCACGCTGTCATCGACGGCCAGCAGGTCGCCTGCGTCGTAGGTGTCAGTCAACTCCTGGTCGTCGATAAGATTCTGCAGCGTAGAGCCCACGCGCACCGCGGTCTTTTTCCCGTTGAGTTCCACGTCCACGCTGCGGTTGACGTAGCCCACGACGGCAGCGATAAACAGCACAAGCGCACAACCCACGGCGATGAGCGCATAGGGCAGACGGGACGGTCGGCGCGGCGAGCGCCCGTTGCCGATGCGCGCACTGCGGTCGCTAAACCCGCGGCTATGGTTGAGGTACATCGCGCCGGGCTTACGGCGGCGACGGCGCTGACCGCTGGGCAGCTGCCCCAGGTCGCGGCGCGCCGTCGGACGCGCACCCGAACGCCCGTTTAAGTTGGATCCATTTTGGCGCATGTGCCCTCCCCCATAAACACAGCAAGCCGGAGCAACAGGTCTCCGGCTTGCCTCCCATCATTTGGTACGTCGCTATTTTGTAGCTTTTGACGAGCCTCCGCTCGCCTTTTGGTATTCGTCCTTAAAGGCCTTGAACATGCCGCGCGTCTTGCCGAGCTGCTTGCCCAGTGCGCGGCTGCCCTTGTCCACGGCAACCGACCCCTTGTCGTCGAGCACCTTGGCGCCCTTTTTGACCTTATCGCCCACCACGACGCTGGCCTCGGCGGCCTTGGCAGCCGCACCGCCCGAATACCCGAGCGACTTGACCTCGTCCGAGACGACCATCGCGCCGTTCTCGTAGCCGCGCAGCATCGTCGGCGGCACCTGCGTGTCGCCCACCAGCACGCTCGAAGCGGCACCGGCGGTCACATAGAATGCCTGTACGATGCCCGAGCGTGGCTTGAACTCAACGTCCGAGCAGTAGCCCACGACGTCGCCCGATTCCGTGCGCACGTCCATACCGACCCAGATGATGCAATCGTCCAGGTTGATGTCGAGGCGCTTGGCGGCGGCGGCATCGTACGTGTCCTTAACGTCATCGACCGCAATGGCGCCCTCGTAGACACCAATGGCGTCGAGCGCTACGAATCGATCGGGACGCTCGATCATGCCCGCGATATCGGACTGGCGGACCATAAAGCCGACCACGCGCGTACCGCCCGGGGTAAAGACCGGAAAGTGAATCTTTCCGAGCTTTTTAGGGCTGCGCGGCGTGCCGTCCTTTTTGGTGCGCTTGTCCTCGGTAGGCTTGCGATAGATCTTGGCGCCGACAAAATCCCCGGCGCGCATTATGCCTCGGTCGAAGGCTCCGCGGCCTCGGTATCGGCCTCGACGGCGTTCTCGACCACGACATCGGCGGCGGGCGTCACGTTGCCACCCGAAATGGCGTCGTTGAGCTGCTCGCGCAGCTGGTCCATGCGCTCGCGGGCAAGGTCGACCTTGGCACGCAGGTCATCGGTCTTGGCGTCGACCATCGGGCCAAAATCGTTGACTGCAGCGCGGGCCTCCTCGGCACTGTGCTCGTAGGTATCGCGCATGTTATCCCAGGCGTCGTTGGCGATATCGGCAGCCATGGCGCGGGTCTCGGCACCCGAGCGCGGAGCCAGGGCAACGCCGATGATGGCGCCGGCGGCAGCACCGAAGAGCGCACCCGAGATGAAGTTGAAAGTCTTACCCATGTTCATTCCTCTCCTGCGGGCACCTCGGCGCCCACCGTTTGAATGCTGTCCATTATACCCGCAGCGCATCACTTGCCGCTCCGTTCATCTGCGTACGGCAAAGGCGCAGGTACGTGATGGTGATAAACGCGTAGGCCTACTCCTGAGGCATAGCCGGCATGGCCACCGTGGCGCCCGGGTCCTCGCCGGCGCCGTCCACGAGCGGCAGGCCGCCCTCATGCGCAGGTCCTGCCGGAACCGTCGCCGCACCGCCAAAGACGGCAGCGGAGGCCTCGTGGTTCTCGGCAACCGCGCCCTCGGTATCAATCGCCACCTGGGGCTCGTCGTCAAAGTTGGGGACGCCCTGGGGCTCGGTGGGAACGGGCTCGGCGGTCGCATCGGCAACGGGCTCGGCGTCGACCGGCACATCGCCCTCGTCAGCGCCCTCGTCCTCGGCAGCATCTTCGCCGTTCGCAGCGGCGACGGCCTCGTGAGGATCCTTGCCCTCGGCCTCGGCGCGCATGCCCAGCACCAGGTTGCGCAGGCCCGCGACCGTGCCTTCCACGTCGGGGGCAGGCTGGTCGGCGTGCAGGTACGCCCAGTCCATCATAAAGGTGGCCGACGACAGCGCACCGATGGCCAGTGCGTCGTCGGGACACGAAAGCTCGACCTCAAAGACACGCTCGTCATGCTCGCTTACGCGCGTGCGGCCGCACGAAATGCTACCGGCAAGACCGGTCTCGTTCATGAGCTCGACCGTCACGTGCTCCAGCAGATGGCAGAGCTCGGTCTGACCCATGCAGTCCTGGAACTCGCGGCCGGAATCGCCCAGGCACAGATGCTTGGCAATCGCCGGCACCAGGTAGTACACGCGCGCCGTGGCCTCTATGTCCTCCGAGGTCATCAGCGGCATGCCGGGGTTCACCAGCACATGCGCGCAGATCTTGTCCTCGCTGACGGTGACCTTAAGGATGTTGAACAGGCCTGCCATAACTCTCCCCTACTCTTCCTTGTCCTACTCGTCGCCGTCGTGCGGATTCGCGGAACCCGCACCCGACGTCGTCGGCTCGTCTACCGAAGACTCGGAATCCTTCTTATCGGTTTCGGCCGGAGCGATCACGCGAATGAGCGAGATGCGCTGGCCACGCATCGACTGCACTTTAAACTTGTACCCCGCGACCTCAAACACCTCTCCGATGTCGGGCACCGAGTCGCAAAGCTCCAAAATCCAGCCGGCGATGGTCTCATAATCATCGCTTTCCTCAAGCGGCCAACCAAGCTCAATCGCGTCATCGCACGAAAAACGCCCATCAACGAGCCACTCGCGGCGCGAAAGGCGCGTGAGGTACTTGTTGTCGGGGTCGAACTCGTCCTCGATCTCGCCCACGATCTCCTCGACGATGTCCTCGATGGTGATGATGCCGGCCGTGCCGCCGTACTCATCCACGACGACCACGATCTGGTCGTGCGAGGTCTGCATCTCGGACAGCAGCGGCAGGATGTCCTTGGTGTCGGGCACAAAGGTGGCGTCGCGCAAAAAGCCGGCGATGGGCTGGTCGCCCTTGCCGTCGAGCGCGGGCTGGATCAGGTCCTTGATGTGCGCGATGCCCGCGACGTTGTCGGGGTCCTCGTGATAGACGGGGATGCGGCTGAAGCCGGTCTGGCGCATGGTGGATAGCACGCTGGCGACCGTCTCGTCGTCCTCGCACATGGTGGTGTCCACGCGCGGCACCATGACCTCGCGGGCAACGGTGTCGCCCAGGTCAAAGATCTCGTGGATCATGCGCTTTTCCTCGTCGAGCAGGTCGTCCTGCTCCGAGACCATGTACTTGATCTCTTCTTCCGAGACGTTCTGACGGTCGTCGGCACTCTTGATACGCAAGATGCGGGCCAGGCCATCGGAGCAAGCGCCAGTCAGCCACACGAGCGGACGGGCGATCTTCTGGAACACGGAAAGCGGTCCCACGACCTGTTTGGATACGCCCTCAGCGTTAGCGAGGCCGATGCGCTTGGGCACGAGCTCACCGATCACGATGGACACGAAGGCGACCGCGACGGTGATGATGACCGGCGCCAGGCCGCGCGCGATGGCGGAGAGCGGCGCGATGCCAAAGCTCATGAGCCACGTGGCGAGCGGGTCGGACAGGCTCGTCGAGGCAACGGCGGACGAGGCGAAGCCCACGAGCGTGATGGCGACCTGGATGGTGGCGAGCAGCTGGTCGGAGTCGGCAGCCAGCTTAATGGCACGCTCGGCGCGCTTGTCGCCTTCCTCGGCTTCATGCTCCAGCACGGCGCGCTTGGCCGTGGTGAGCGCCATCTCGGACATAGAGAAGTAGCCGTTGATGAGGGTCAAAACGAGGGTGGTGATAAGGGAGATGGTTATGTCCATCGGGAGTTTCTCGAACCTCCAAGATTCGGGACGTTGGGTAGTAAGCGTAGGTGACGGATAGGGCAATTGCGCCGGTCGCCCGTGGGAGCGAGGGCATGGGCGCGGTCGCTAGATTACGAAGAGGATCACCGCCATGAACTGGAAGATGCTGCCGGCGAGCACCCACAAGTGGAAAACACTGTGCAGATAGCGCACGTTTTTGGCGATATAGAACGGCACGCCCGCGGTGTAGCACACGCCGCCGACGGCGAGCAGGGCAAGTGCCACGGGGTTGAGCAGCGCCACAAGTTCGGGCAGCTTAAAGACAACGAGCCAGCCCATCAGCAGGTAGACCAGGCCGCTTACCCAGTGCGGTTGACGCTCGCGCATAAAGCACTCGAGGGCGATGCCGATGATGGCGATGGCCCATACGGCAAAGAACAGCACGGCGCCGCCGTCGTTTGCGAGCGTGATGAGGCAAAACGGCGTATAGCTGCCGGCTATGAGCAGGTAGATGCAGCTGTGGTCGATGATGCGGAACACGCGCTTGGCGCGCGCGGGTTGAATCGCATGGTAGAGCGTGGAGGCTAGGTATTCGAGGATAATGCTGACGCCATAGACAATTGCCGCGGCCATGTGGGCCGAGCCTCCGCCGCGCAGGGCAGCGAATACGATCAGGAGCACCAGGCCCGCGATACCCAGCAGGCAGCCGACACCATGGGTGACGGAGTTCATGATCTCCTCACCCACCGTGTAGTGTGGAACGGCCGCGGTCTTGGGTCGCGGCTTAGAACTGTCGCTCGAATCGGACATGCCGGTTACATCCTCCAACGTAAAGAGTTCTCAACACTATATCAAAGCGTCTGGGTGCGTGCGAAATTTGCACCATACGTGACCCTTTGTTTACCCATTCTTTGCCTGTTGACGCATCAACGGTGAACGTCCATAATGCGCTTGCATTAAATGTTGATGTATTAACATCTTATAGGAGAATACCGCATGACTCAAAACGCACACCCCCATCGAAAGCTCAAGATAGCAGGCATTGTTACGTTGGTAGTCGTTGTCGCGCTGCTGGGGTTTGCCGGCAACTTTCTGTTTGACTTCGCGCTGAATCCCCGCGCGCCATACACCATGAAGATGATGCAGGACGGCAAGGACGACAAAGAAGGTGAGCAGCCGGATGCCGAGGACACCGAGGCGCGGGCATGGTTTAAAGAGAACCGCGAGAGCAGCAGCCTCACCGCAGATGACGGAACCGAACTTGCCGCTTGGTATTTTGCTGCGTCGGAGAGCACGCACGACTACGCCGTTTGCCTGCATGGATATACCAACGAGCCCATCGGTATGGCCCGATACGTCAAGCGATTCCACGACCGCGGCATGAACGTGCTCGCACCTGCCGCGCGCGCCCACGAGCGCTCCGGCGGCGACTATATCGGCATGGGCTGGCCCGAGCGCCTCGACATCGTCGCATGGATCGAGCGAATCGTTCAGACTGACCCCGAGGCGCGCATCTTGGTCTTTGGCGAGTCGATGGGTGCGGCAACCGCCATGAACGTCGCGGGGGAATCTCTGCCCGCAAACGTGAAATGCATTATCGAGGACTGCGGTTATACGAGCGTTTGGGACGAGTTTTCTCTGCAGCTCAAGGACGTGTTCGGCCTGCCCAGCTTTCCCTTGCTCGATGTAGCAAACTTGGTGTGCAACGTGCGCGCGGGCTACGACTTTCATAAGGCGAGCAGTGTGGAGCAACTCGAACACGCGACGGTTCCCATGCTGTTTATCCACGGCGACCAGGACACCTTTGTGCCGTACAGCATGCTCGACCAAAACTACGACGCGTGCGCCAGCAAGGTCAAGCAAAAGCTCACTATCCACGGCGCCACCCATGCCAAGAGCGCGCAAGTCGACCCCGAGCTCTACTGGAACACGGTCGACGACTTCCTCGACGAGTATTTTTAGGCAAATAGTACGGTTTACTGGTCTATCTGACCCCTAGCACTTCCGAAAAGCCGCCCGTGGGCACTGTGCTCGCGGGCGGCTTTTACTAACGTTGCACTACAAAAGCGCTTGATATGTCCAATGGTTAGGTGCTACTTGACCTCGATGAGCTCGTACTTGCTCGTGCCCAGGCCGATCTTCTCGGCATGCGCGATGCACGCGCGCCAGTCGGTGTCGGGATGCGTGATGCAGAAGGGATCCTTGGCCTGCTCGCCCTCCAGATGCTCGTGATTATGCTCCATCTTGGCCGCGCTGTCGGTAAGCTCGGTGTTAGGCAGCGGCTCGGACGCCAGGACGGCGTCGGCGCAGGCCTGGTCGATGGCGACCGGGTCGAAGCTCGCGAACATGCCGATGTCGTTGACGATGGGCGTGTCATTCTCGGGATGGCAGTCGCAGTTGGGGCTGATGTCCATGGCGAGCGAGATGTGGAAGCTCGGGCGGCCGTCGACGATGGCCTTGGTGTACTCAGCGATCTTGTAGTTGAGTACGTCGGCCGCGGCATCATAGTCGGGCTTGATGCAGTCCTGGTTGCACGCCGCAATGCAGCGTCCGCAGCCCACGCAGCGATCGTGGTCGATGGCAGCCACGTGAACCGTGCGAGTGCTGCCGTTGGCAAGCTCGCGCTCACGCGTACCGTCAAACGTGATGGCGCTGTGCGCGCATATCTTCTCGCAGGCACGGCAGCCAACGCAGTTGGTGGTATCGACGCTCGGCTTGCCAGCGGCGTGCTGCTCCATCTTGCCGGCACGGCTACCGCCGCCCATACCCAGGTTCTTCATGGCACCGCCAAAGCCGGCCTGCTCATGGCCCTTAAAGTGGGTGAGGCTAATCACGATGTCGGCGTCCATGAGTGCCTGGCCGATCTTTGCCTCGCGCACGTACTCGCCGCCCTCGACCGGAACGAGCGCCTCGTCGGTGCCCTTGAGGCCGTCGGCGATGATGATCTGGCAACCCGTAGCATACGGGGTAAAGCCGTTCTGATAAGCGGTGTCAATGTGCTCGAGCGCGTTTTTGCGGCTGCCGACATAGAGCGTGTTGCAGTCGGTGAGAAAGGGTTTGCCGCCCAGCTCCTTCACGACGTCTGCAACGGCGCGGGCGTAGTTGGGGCGCAAAAAGCTCAGATTGCCCAGCTCGCCAAAGTGAATCTTGATAGCGACGAACTTGTTCTCGAAGTCGATCTGCTCAATGCCGGCGCGGCGAATGAGGCGTTTGAGTTTGTCGAGCTGGCTCTCGCGAGCATGCGTGCGCAGGTTGGTAAAGTACACCTTAGCGGGCGCTGCGGGTGCAGTTGCGGTCATAGATCTATCCCCTCGGTCTATATGGCGTTACAGACATAGAGGATGGTACCCGTTAAAGTAGGGTCGAAGTCAAGCACAGCCACTCATTGGGGACAGACTTAAATGAGTGCTTGCCGCCCGGCCGGCGAATCGGCAAAGACTGTCCCCGATGACTACTCCTGCACCTTGAGGGCTTCGGCCAGGCTGACGCGCTTGATGGAGCGCGTGTGTAGCAGCGCCACGACCAGGTAGGTCGCAAAGCCGATGCCGACGCATGCAGCCATGGACCAAGCGGGCACGTAGATCTCGATATTGCCGTTGTAGGCGAGCAGCATCGAGCGGAAAATCGCGGTCAGCGAGCCAATGATCACGGGCAGGCTCAGCACGAGTGACACCGCCACGCACAGCGTGATCGAGCGGATGTACAGATGCGAGATCTCGCTATCGCGATAGCCAAAGACTTTCATGTAGCTGATCGAACGGGCGCTGTGGTCGATCACCGCCTTGGTCAGCAGGTACATAAACAGCAGGAAGATAAACACCGCGAGCCCGACCATCATGCCGATCATTTTGCTCATCATGCCGATAAACTGGTCGCCCACGGCGCGCATGTCGTCGGGCGTGGTGTCGCCGGCAAAGTAGCGCGCGTCGAGGTCGAGCTTCTCGTTGCTCACATAGCCGTTGAAGTAGGCGGCATCGTTGTCGAACAGCTCGTTAAAGTCATCGATGCTCATATAGATATTCATGTCCGACTTTGAGCCCCAGGAGCAGCCCTTGCCCGCGTACTCAAGGGAATAATCCCGAGCCTCGTACTTGTCGCGAAGCTCGACCTTCTGGCCCTCGCTCCAGCCAAACTTGTCGAGCAGGCCGCCGCCAAAGACGACGTGTCCGTCGCCGATGTTGAGGCCCTTCCAGTAGCGCGAATCGGGCGAGATGCCGTAGACGGAAATCGTCTCCTCGCCATTACCATCGCCGCGGTCGTATTGCAGCTGGTAGACGGCATATTTCTCGGCCTGCGCGATTGCGCCCGCGCCGTTGTCGGTCGAATTGACCGGGTGGATATCGTCGTTGTCAGTGTCGATCTTAGAGGCCTTGTCGATCAGGTCGATGCCCTCGTCGCGGTTGCAGCCGAGGGCATCGGCAAGGTCATCGAGGCGCGCATAAAGCACATCTTTCTTGTCCTGGACCTTGGCGAGCGCGTCCTGCGCCGCGGCCAGGGTCTCGGCAGACGGAACGCTGGTCGCGGCATCGGCTGCCGCCTGCGCCGCATCGGCCGCGTCATCGAGCTCGTCGCTGGCATCTTGGGCGGCGGAGAGCAGCGCGCCGTCAACCGACTGCAAGCGCTCGAGTGCCGACCACTGCTCGCGCTCCTCGGCAGTGCCCTCGAGCTCCAGCGGAGCCTTGAGCGTGTACTGGTGCTCGGCGACCAGGCTTGTCTCCAGGTTGTCGGCGTAATGCGTCATCGTGGGCAGAATCGCCAGGCCAAAGAGCAGCAGCAGCGAGGCAAACGCAATGCCCACGAAGAGCGTGGCGAAGTTGCCTAGGTTGCGCAGGAAGATACGAAGGCGGAAGCGCGAGACAAAGCCCATGCGCTCCGGCAGCTGCAAGCCGCGCTTGGTGCCCGATTTGCCGCTCGCCTCGTGACGAAGGAACTGCAACGGCGTCTTGCCCATCTTGCGAAGCAGGCCCACCAGCGTGATGAGGATGAGCGCGGCAGCGGGAACCACGGCGCACTTCACAAAAATCTCCCAGCTCCAGTACACCTGGAAGGGAGGCAGGCTGTACGAACCGTAATAGAGGCCGCGCATGGGCTCGGTAAAGAACGCGACGCCGAGCGCGGTGCCCAAAAGCGCCGCGAGCACGCCCACGATGGCGGGAAGCGCCAGGTAGTGCAGCACGATCTCGCGTCGACGATAGCCGCTGGCGAGCAGCGTGCCGATGATGGCGCTCTCCTCCTCGATGGTGGCGTCGGTAAGGACCACAAAGACAAACGCCATGATCACGATGATAATGTCGAGCAGCGTCATCCACATCATGGAGTCGCCGTCTACGTCGTCGCGCGCGTAGCCAATACCCTGGTTGGAATCGGCGTCGATCAGATCGTCCACGCGCGCATCGGCATCGGTCAGCGCCTCGACCATATCCTGCTCCGCATCGATGCGATCCGCGGTGGGGAGGTCGCGATCGGTAAAGGCAAAGGAGTAGGTGTAGGCAGGTGCACCACCGGCATCCTCGAGCGCGGCAAAGCCGGCGTCGGTGACCTCGGCCACGCCGTACGTGATGGTGTTCACCGTAAAGTCCGAATTGTCGAGGAACAGCGCCTGGCTATCGGGCTGGGTCATGATGCCGCAGATGGTGTAGGTGCGGCCCTCAAGCTCGACCTTATCGCCCACGGCGAGGTCGTTGTTGGTGGCAAAAACGCGGTCGATGGCAACCTCGTCTTCTGCCTTGGGTTCCTTGCCCTCACAGTAGGACGCAATGTCCACCTTAGCGCGGTGCGCGTAGGTGCGCAGCGTGCGCTTGGTGCCATCGTCGCCGGCGGTCTTTTTGATGATGGCGTCGATGGAGAAGTTCTTGTAGAGCGTGACGCCGCCGACGTCGTCGGCTGCATCCTCGGCTGCCTTGAGCTGGTCGTCGGTAGCCTCGAAGGAGGTGGTCACGCGGCCGTCCTCAATCGTGTACGCATCGCGCATGTCGTCGATAAGGCAACCGATGGAATGCGCCGCGAGCAAAAAGCCCGAGGTGAGAGCGATGCTCCCGCACATAAGCAAAAAGATGCCCAGGTACTTGCCGATATTGCGGCGCAGCTCGCGCGGGAGTCGTTTTGCGAGAGGTGTCATGGCGCCGCCTACCAATCGAGCTCGGCGGCCGCGACGGGCGACTCGCTGAGCTCGTCCTCGACGATGCGCCCGTCGCGCAGGCGCAGCACGCGATTGGCCATGCGCGCGATGGCGGCGTTGTGGGTGACGATGATGATGGTGCAGCCGTAGGTGCGGTTGACGTCCTCCATGAGCTGCAGGATTTCCTTGGATGTCTTGTAGTCGAGCGCGCCCGTGGGCTCGTCGCACAGCAGCAGGCCCGGATTTTTGACGAGCGCACGGCCGATGGCGCAGCGCTGCTGCTGGCCGCCCGAGACCTGGCGCGGAAACTTGTTGCGGTGCTCGTAGAGGCCCAGCGAACGCAGCAGACCGTCGACGTCGAGCGGTTTTTTGGACAGGTGCGCCGTGACCTCGATGTTTTCCTTGATGGTAAGGTCGGGCACCAGGTTGTAGAACTGGAAGACAAAGCCCAGCTCGCGGCGTCGGTACTCGCCCAGATCGGCGGGCTTGAGCGCCGTGAGATCGCAGCCGTCCACCATGATGGAGCCGCCGTCGGCATCCTCCAGGCCGCCGATCAGGTTGAGAAAGGTCGACTTGCCCGAGCCCGAGGGCCCCAGCATGACGCAGATCTCGCCGCGATTGATGGACGTATCGATGCCATCGAGCACCGTCAGGCGTGCATCGCCGTCGCCGTAGTGTTTCTTAAGCCCGCTGACCTGGACGTAGGCTCGCTTTGCCGCCATCTTATCCCCCGTTGTTAGCCACCTGCTACTTTCTAGGCTAATAGTAAACCCGGGCGAACTATTTTTAAGCGACGTGCGCGGCTTTTTTCCAACCTACTCATTGGGGACAGACTTAAATGAGTGAAATCGCTCATTTAAGTCTGTCCCCAATGAGTGCCGGCAGGAAAGGAGCGTCCCCAAGTGCCGACATATTGGGACAGTCCCTGCCAGCCCTGCCGGCGAATCGGCAAAGACTGTCCCCAATGGCTAGGTGGCTAGGCGCGGGATTTGGCGTGTGCGAGAGCCAGGCCTACGGCGGCGATGGCGGCGGCAAAGAGCACCGTGACGCCCAGGTCGCAGGCGATGTCGCCCAGCACGGTAGACGTCAAATCAGAGGCAAGCGCCTTGCCGATCGCGTCGTTCACCCAAAACGTCGGCACAAAGTGCGCCACCGTCTGCACGGCCGAGCCCATCATCGAAAGCGGCATCCAGGCGCCGCCCAAAAACGTCATGAGCAAGCCAAGCAGGTTGCCCACACCGTTGAGCAGCTCTTCGCGCGCGCCCAGGCTCGAAAGGGCAAAGCCAACGGCCAGCGGCGTGCACGCCAGGGCAAACGTTGCCGCCAGCGCCAGGCACACACGGCCCACGCCGACCTCGGCGACCGCGCCGGCAAAGCCCACGACGCCCATCATGCTCGACACAAACCAGATACAGACAGTGAGCACGGCGGCGGCCGCGAACACGGCAAGCGAACGCTGGCGCTCGGAGAGCGGACCGGCCTCCATGCGGCGCACGCGCTCGGGCTCGTTCATGCCCGAGAACACCAGCCCCACCGACACGATGACCGACGAGATGATCGCATACGCGCCAAAGTTGAAGTACGACTCGAGTGTAGCGGCGGCAGTCGAGTCAACCTTGACCTGCTCGATCTGGACCTCCGCACGCTTTGCGGCAGCATGCTCGGCGGCCTTGGCGACATCGCCGTCGGAAGCAGCTGGCTCAAGTGCCGCCGCAGTACCCGCGAGCGAGACCCACCGCGAGGCCTCGGCAGACGAAAGCGCTGCCGCCATGGTGCCGGAGCCGTACGTCACATCGAGCTTGGGCAGGTCTTCCCCCGCACGCGCGGCTGCAACAAGATCGTCCTCAAACCCCTCCGGGATAAAGAACACGCAATCGGCGCTGCCCTTGGCGCTGTTACTCTTGGCGAGCGCATCCGCAAGGTCGTACATGTCGTCACCAACGCCCGTGACCAGGTCAAAGCGTGAGCCTAGGTGCTTGGTAAGCGCCCGCGAAAGGTCGCTATTGTCGCGGTCGACCACGATCACATTGGTGTCGTAGGGCTTGTACTCGGTAAGCTGCGACGAGTTCCAGCTCACCGAGGCCGCGATGAATACGCCCATGAGCGAGATGAACACCGTATAGATGAGCAGGTATAACGGGTGCGCGAGCGCCATGCGAAGCGCGGTCTTAAAGGTGCTCATAGCGGCTCCTTCCAAAGATCAGCGTAGCGGCGACGACAAACACCAGGGTCATCAGGACGAGCGCGCCGGCGCGGACGGCGAAGGGCCCCAGATCCTCAAAGAAATACAGGCGGTTGAACATGTCGCAGATGAGCTTGACGGGGTTGAGCCAGCGCTCGGCCGGGCAGGCGCGGGCGACATCGTCGGCAAGCGCCATCGCCGGCTCGCCGTAGAGTCCGGCGAACAGGGCGCACGTGGTAGCGAAGCCCGTGAGGATACCGGACTTGGACGCCTTGCCGCCCTTAACGGGAAGCGTGCCCACAAAGAGCCCCAGGCCCGTGGCGGCAAGCGCGGATGCAGCACCGCCCACCAGACACAGCCCCTCGCGCCCGCCAAAGTCGACGCCAACGACTAGGCGCACGTAGCCAATCGCGACCGCCATCGAGGCAAATGAGACCAGCCACGAGCCGACAAAGATGCCGGCCAGCGACGCTGTCTTGGAAAGGCCGCCCACGCAGCGGCGCGCACCAAGGCCCGACAGATTGGGCTGCAAATCGACGACGCTCAAAGCGGCAAACTCGGCAGACATCATCGCGACCAGACCAAAGAGCGCGTAGTAGTAAATGGTCGTGCCGTCGGGCGTGGTGCGCGTCAGGCTCACGCGGCGGGTTCCGCCCTCGAGCGACAGGGCGCGCGCAACCGCCTCCGGGTCGGCGAGCGCCGCCGGGTTGTCTTGGGCAATCTGGCGCATGAGCTCGGCATTTTGCGTATACGAGCTCGCCACCGTCTCCAGGATGCTGCGGTCGGTGAGCGCCGTACTGGCGCGCGAGCTATCGTAGCTCGAAAGCAACGTAAGCTTGGGCGCGCCCGCGGCATCGACCGTGTAGACGCCCGCGACTTCGCCGGCCTTGAGCGCACGGTTCGCGGCAGCCAAGTCTTCGTACTCGCTCACATCGAGCAGCTGGTCGTCGCCTGCCTTGGCAAGCGAAGCCGCCACATCCTTAAAGGTCGAGGCATCCCAGGCCTCGTCCGCCACGACGGCAACCGGCACCGGGTCGACCGTGCCGTCGGAGCTGAGGTTCGCAAACATAAACATGAACATCGTGGAAAGCGCGATAGGAAAGAGAGCGCCCCAGACCCACGTGCTCGGCCGGCGCAGCAGCGTCTTGACCGTGGTGATGATGGTGTTGAACATGGCCGCCCCCTAGTCGCGCAGCTCGCGGCCGGTGATCTCGAGGAACACGTCGTTGAGGGTCGGCGGTTCGGAATAGATGCGGCCGAGCGGCACGTCATGCGAGCGCAGCGCATCGAGAATGTCCGTCAGGTTGTGCGGGCTCGCTTCGCACGAAAACGTGAGCTGTCCCGCCGTTGCCGAAAGGTCCAGAACGTGCGGCAGGCTTGCGACGGCACCGAGCGCCGCACTCGGAACCTCGCCGACCTCGATTACAATCTTCTCACCCATCTGAATCATGCGCTTGAGCTCGTCGTTGGTGCCCTGCGCCAGCACGCGGCCGCCGTCCATGATCATGATGCGGCTGCAGATCTGCTCGACTTCCTCCATGTAATGGCTGGTATACACCACCGTGGCGCCCTCGTCGCGCAGGCGGCAGATGCCCTCCAGGATGGCGTTGCGGCTTTGCGGGTCGACCGCCACCGTGGGTTCGTCAAAAAAGATGAGCTCGGGCTTGTGCGCGATGCCGCAGGCAATGTTGAGACGACGCGCCAGGCCGCCCGAGAGCTTGCCGGGGCGGAACTTGGTAAAGTCGCCCAGGCCGACAAAGTCGATCGCCTCGTCCACCAGCGCGCGGCGGCGCTTGCGGTCGTTGACGTAGAGACTGCAGAAATAGTCGATGTTCTCGCGCACGGTGAGCTCGTCGAACACCGCCACCTGCTGCGGCACCACACCGATGCGGCGCTTGAGGTCGTAGCGGGCGGGCGTCATGCGCTCGCCGAACAGCTCGATGGTGCCTTTGTCGTAGGCGAGCAGCTGCAGGATGCAGTTGATGGACGTGGTCTTGCCCGAGCCGTTGGGGCCCAGCAGGCCAAAGATCTCGCCAGGGGCAATACTCAGGTTAAAGTGGTCGAGCGCGATAAGATCGTCGTAGCGCTTGACGAGGTTTTCGACGTGGACGATATCTGTCATGAGGCGGCCCTTCTGTTGGTCGTGGCCCGGTACGATTGCATCATCGCAGGAGCGGACGGCGCGCACCAGTGAGCTTTGTCACGAGTGCGAGGGGGCAGAGGCGAAACCCCCGCTCGCGCGAGCGATCGACGCCGCTTTGCCGCGCGGGAGGAATGTCACAGTTGCGCAGGCGGTCCCTCCACCACGCGCGGCTTCGCGTACAATACCCGTATGAACAGGCTTTTCGACAAATCGATCGTGCTGGCGTGCTGTATCGCAGCCGCTCTGGGCCTTGCTGTGGATGCTCGCCTGGTCGCGGCGTTTTGCCTTGGCGTTATCGCCACCTCACTGGCCGAGCTCGCGCAGGGAGAGCGCGCCAGCGAGGCCGCGAGTTACGCTTACATCATCGCGGCTGTCTTCGTGCCGCCGTTTGTGCCGTTTGCGCCCCTCGCCCTCTATGACATCGCGCGGCGCGTGCGCCGTGAACGCGTTTGGGTCGCGTTGGGCATTGGCGTCGCCTTTGTCTTTGCGCTCGTCGCGGACCTTCGTGGCGGCGTGCTCACCACCCGAACGCTGTTGCTAACCGCCATCCTTTCGATCGCTGCCACGTTGCTGTCGCTGCGCACCGCGCAGCTGGAGCGCGAACAGAAACGCATGCGTCGCACCCGCGACAAGCTGCAAGAACGCGCCCTGGCACTCGAGGCACGCAACCGCGACCTCGCCGACCGCCAGGACTACGAAATCGAGCTCGCGACGCTCGCCGAACGCGCCCGTATCGCGCGCGAGATCCACGATAACGTCGGGCATCAGCTCACGCGCGCCTCGCTGCAGGCCGAAGCCCTGCGCGTGGTCCACGCCGACGAGCCCGGCGTCGCCGTCGATTTCGCCGACGTCAAACGCACGGTTGACGAGGCGCTCCAGCTCGTACGCGCCAGCGTCCATGCGCTCAACGACAACGCCGTCGACCTTTCCGTGCAGCTCGAACGCATTGTCGAAGGCGCACGCTCGGATGGCGGCCCGCAGATTGAGCTTGAAGTTTTGGCCGAGCATGCGCCCGCAAATGTCGCCAACTGCTTTGCGGCGGTCCTGCGCGAGGCGCTATCCAACACCATGCGCCACGCTTGCGCCCAGACCGTCACTGTACGATGCATGGAACATCCGTCGTTTTACCAGCTCATCGTTACCGACGACGGCGTGGGCGGGACCCAGACGGGCGGTCGCGGCGTCGCCGAGGGCATGGGGCTCGGCTCCATGCGCGAGCGCGTCGAGGCGCTTGGCGGCACCTTCACCGCCGGCCCGCGCGCCGGCGTCGGCGGCTGGCGCGTGTTTGCCACCGTTCCCAAACAGCAAGGAGATGAGGGCCGATGAGGCTCATTGTTGTCGACGACGACCGTTTGGTGGTCGATTCGCTCAAGATTATCCTGGGCGCCCAGACGCAGATCGAGGTAGTGGGCACCGGCGCCAACGGCGACGACGCGGTCGCGCTCTACGCCGAGCACTCGCCCGACATCGCGCTGCTCGACATCCAGATGCCGGGACGCGATGGCCTTTCGGCCGCGCGCGAGATCCTTGAGCGCGACCCTGCGGCGCGCGTGGTATTTCTGACGACGTTCTCGGATGACGAGTACATTGTGTCGGCGCTCAAGCTGGGCGCCCGCGGCTACCTGATTAAAACCGATGTCGCCGCCATTCCACCGGCGTTGGCGCAGGTTATGGACGGTAAGCGCGTACTCGAGGGCAAGGCAATCGAGGACATCGATTTTGACGGAACGGGCGTCGAGTCGGGCACGCTCCGCCGGCCCGCGGCCTTTGCCGGCCTGACCGACCGCGAATTCGAAGTCGCCGAGCTCATCGCCCGCGGTCTCGACAACAAGGAGATTGCCGCCACAGCTTATATGGGCGAAGGCACCGTACGCAACCACATCAGCTCAATCCTAGCCAAAATGGGCCTACGCAACCGCACGCAGATCGCCATCGCCTACCTGCGAGGGTAATTACCCGAAGACCGATCGCCCCGGCATAGCAAAATGGCTGCTACCGATTTAATGCCATTTCAAAACTATGCCGGTTTACTACGATGAATCGACCACCTTCGACCACGGCAAATTGCGCGCTTCCAAAACCGCAGGTAGAACGCTTGCAATATTTAGAAAAATGCAGTCATGGTCGGGAATGCCGAATTCATCGTAGTAAACCGACATAGTTTTATTCGCGACGGCCCTGCACGAGTGCCTCCGCAAACCTCGCGAGACCAAAATGATCCGTTTTCTTCCGCCCACGGAGATCGGCTGACAGCGCCCACCACGAAATCGGCCCATCTACTACGTTTGACCCGATACCCCTGACCATAGCCGCGTTTCATGAAAAACCGCAGGCGTTCTACCTGCGGTTTTCATTTCGCATTGCTTGCCGTGGTCGAGGGCTGCCGCCTAAACGTAGTAAATGGGCCGATTTCGTGGCGGCCGGATCACGCAGCAGCCTTCGCAAGGCAAAAATGATCCGCTTTCCTCCGTCCATGGGAGATCAAGAGCTGTTACGGATATGGTGCCATTTCAAAACTATGCCGGATTACGGAGCTAAAGTCGGGGCCCTCATCCATACCTTCATTTTTTGAAAAACGGCAGGCTATCTACCTGCGGTTTTGTTTTTGCGATTTTCTATATGGTCGGAGGTTCGCCATCCAGCCCCGTAATCCGGCATAGTTTTGTTCGCGGCGGCTCGCTCGCGCGTTTAAGCTCGGGGCCGGTGGGGCATTTATGCCCCACCGGCCCCGTCTTCGCGCTATTCCGGCTTGGTTTCTACCGTGGGAGTCTTATCCGCTGCGACTGGGGTACGGGCGGTATCCATAGTCAGGCAGTGTTTGGGGCAGCTTTCGATGCACTCGCCGCACACCACGCAGGCGTACGGGTCAATCGACCAGGTGCCGCCTTTGCGATCGACCGCGAGTGCGCCCGCCGGACAACGCCGAGCGCACATGCCGCAGCAGATGCACACGTCCATGTCATTGACAATATGCCCGCGCAGGCGCTCGGGCGCCGTCAGTTTCTCCTGCGGATAGCACACCGTGACCGGCTGCTTGACCATAGAACCCAAGGCCGTCTTGGCAAATGTCAGCAAACTCATGCCGCGCCTACCTTTCCGTGCAGCTAATGCAGGGGTCGATGGTCAGGATAATCATGGGCACGTTGGCAAGGAGCACGCCCTGCAGCGCATGTGTCAGACCCGCCAGGTTTTGCGACGTCGGCGTTCGCACGCGAAAACGGTCCAGGTTCTTGGTGCCGTTGCCGCGTACATAGTAGTACGCCTCGCCGCGCGGCTGCTCAATCACAACTTCGCCGCGCGCGCCGTCGGCCGGCGTAAGCTTGGTGCGCCCGCCGATGCCGTCGTGTGGAATCTTACCGACAAGCTCCTTGATGATATCCATGGCCTGCGTGACCTCGGCGCAACGCACCTGGCAGCGGGCATAGCAGTCGCCGTCGGTTGCCACGATGGGCTCAAACGCGGCCAAATCCGCATAGGCACCGTCGCCAAACATGCGCACGTCGTAGTTCACGCCCGAGGCGCGACCGAACGGGCCGACCATCGAAAGCTCCAGTGCGTCCTTCTTGCTGATCACGCCCACGCCATGCAGGCGCTCGCCGCAGCTGTCGTCGTCCAAAAACGTATGCACCAGGGCATCGTAGTCAGGACGCATGGCATCGAGCGTCTGGACAATGCCCGCCAGCTCGGAATCCTCGATATCGTGCTTAAGGCCGCCGATCTCGTTAATCGACAGGATCACGCGACCGCCGCACGTGCTCTCAAAGATCTTGAGAATCTGCTCGCGCAGCGTCCACGAACGATAGAACAGCGCCTCAAAGCCAAAGGCATCGGCGAGCAGGCCCAGCCACAGCAAATGCGAGTGAATACGCGAGAGCTCGTGCAGAATGGTGCGGATATACTGCACGCGGCCGGGCACCTCGATGTCAAGCATGCGTTCGCAGGCGCTGGCATAGCCGCAGCTGTGGCCCACGGCGCAAATGCCGCAGATGCGCTCGGCGATGTAGCCAAACTGATGCATGTCGCGCTTTTCGGTGAGCTTCTCGAGTCCGCGGTGCACAAAGCCGATCTGCGGAATTGCCTCGATGACGCGGTCGTCCTCGATTACCAGGTCCAGATGAAGCGGCTCGGGCAGCACCGGGTGCTGCGGGCCAAACGGAATTACGGAGCGATGAGCCATGGACCTTACGCCTCCTTTTTCTGCTTGTCGCGGACGGCCTTGGCGGCAAGCGCCGCGCGGACCTTGGCCGCTTTCTCGGGATCCATGGCGGCGAGCTTTGCCTCCATCTCGGCAGCCTTGAGCGCGGCCTTGGCGGCAGCCTCGTCATGCTGAGCATCGGAGCCGGCAGCCGCTGCGGGCTGGGCGGCAGCAGCGCTCGCAGCACCCTCCCCTGCAGCAGCCGCAGCAGCGGCGGCCTTTTCGGCCGCGGCCTTGCGCGCCTTGGCCTCGGCGGCCGCGCGGACCTTCATGGCCTTCTCGCGCGCGGCCTTCACCTCGGGCGTGATAACGCTCATGGGTTCAGCGGTCGAGACCTGGTAGAAAAAGCCCTTAAAGTCGATCTGTATATCGGTGATGGCAAGACCGAATAGGTCGTGGACCTCATTTTCAAACGGGAATACCGCCGGATAATACGAGCTGATGGACGGAATCTCCTGGTACCGGTCGATTCCCTCGACTACCAGGTTCTCAATCGCATAGCTGCCGTCCTGCGCAATATGCTCCTGAGCAGCATGAACGTTGATAAACGTATAGACCAGACGATACGTGCCGTCGTCGACGTTGCGCTCGGCGTGCATCTGCACAAAGCGCGCGCCGACGCCCTTGAGCGCCTGGACATGCGACAGGAGCTCGTCGATCCCAACGGTGGTATAGATAGCCTTTTGCATTACTCGGCCTCCTTTGCAGCGGCGGGCGCACCGTCAGCCGTGCCTGCGTCGACACCGGCCCCGGCACCCGCAGCAGCCACAAACCCGTCCTCGCCCAGCTCAACGCCACCATCCCAGGTAGCAGCGCCGCCTACGGTAAGCGGGTCGCCGCCGGCACGCATCACGGCCTCCTTCTGGTCCAGGATGCCGCACGCCTCCACGATGGCATCGATCACGGTCTCGGGGCGAATGGCGCATCCGGGCGCGTACACGTCCACGGGAATCGCGCGGTCCACGCCACCGATCACGTTATAGGCATCGCGGAATACGCCGCCCGAGCATGCGCAGATACCGCAGGCCACCACGCACTTGGGCTCGAGCATCTGGTTGTAAATCTGACGCACGACGGGCAGGTTCTGGGCATTGACCGACCCCGTCACCAAAAAGATATCCGCATGCTTGGGGTTGCCGGTGTTGACCACGCCAAAGCGCTCCGCATCGAACAGCGGCGTGAGCGAGGCCAGCACCTCGATATCGCATCCGTTGCAGCTCGAGCCGTCGTAATGAATAACCCACGGCGAGCGCGACATTTTATGATCCATGGATGCCGCCTCCTAAATAAACACGTCGACGAGGATGGGCATAAGGTTGAGCAGGCCAAACACCAGCGCCACGCCCCAGCCGAGCTTAAAGCAGCTGCGCCAGGTGCTGCGTGCGAAGGTGTTGTCGATCAGCACCTCGACAAAATACGTCGCGGCCATCACGACCAGGGCTACGACCCAGCTCACCGGGTTGTCCCAAACAAAGAACATGCCCACCCACATCAAAAACAGCACGGTCTCACACCAGTGCATAAGGGTCATCTTGGCCAGCGTGCCGCCGCTCATCTCGGTGGCGACGCCCTGGACAATCTCCTGATGCGCGTGATGCGAGTACGAAAGGTCGAACGGCGACTTGCGTAGCTTGATGGTGAGCACCGCAAGCAGCGCCAAGAAAATGGGCGCGCTGTACACGATGATGGGCGCCGACTGTCCGGTCACGGCGATGGAATCAAAGCTATCGGTGGCAAGGTACAGGCCCACGCTCATCAGCAAAACGGCGGGCTCGTAGCTCATGACCTGCAGCAACTCGCGGTCGGCACCGACCTGGGCAAACGGGCTTTGCGTCGAGGCGGACGCCAGCACCACAAAGATCGCGGCGAGCGTAACCATAAAAGCGCACAGCAGCGTGTTGGAGCCCGACACAAAGATGCCGCCGCCCACGACGGTAAAGATGAGCGCGCACGCCATATAGGTATCGTCCATGGTGTTTACGCTGGCAGGGGCCTTGTGCAGCAGCTTGGCAACGTCGTAGAAGGGCTGCAGCAGGCGCGGGCCCACGCGGCCCTGCATGCGAGCCGAAAGTTTGCGGTCGATGCCGTCGATCAAGCCGCCCGCAAGCGGCGCCAGCAAGGCAAACGCCACGGTGCCAATAAAGATGCCCACGACGCCCGAACCTTCGAAATACTTGCCGCGCAGCACCGAGGGCGCGCTCATGGCAAGCCGCTCGGGCCCAATCCATGCGCAACACAGCAGCGCAAACAAGATAATGCTGCAGCATACGACGCTACCCGCGGGGCCAATACGCTTCTCGCCAAGGGCGTCCTCCGAGTACCAATTGCGCTTTTCGGCCTTCACCTCGTGTCCCATCGAGCCGCGGAAATGGCGATATTTGTCGGTTCCCACGCCCGAAAGGTACACGTTGACGTGCGGTTTGTTGCTCACGCGGAATGACGTCAGCAGCACCACGGCGATAAAAGCCACGATAACCACCATCAGATACATGGCGTCCTTGCCAATAACGTACGGCACGCGGCCAAACACCATGGCCAAGTAAGGCGACACCAGGCCGCTCGAGATAACCGGGAACGCCACGCAGCACAGAATCAGCAGCGCGGCGATGGTGTTGAGGGCCATCCATTCGGTCTTGTGGACATTGACCTCAACGTTTTGAGCCGTGGGGTCGACGCCCGAAAGCTTGGCAAGCCACTTGCCCCAGAAGTAAAACGTCGCGGCCGAGCCAAAGGCAAGCACCATGATCATGAGCACGTTGCCGGTCTGCGCAAACGCCACCAGGGCGCCCCACTTGGACACGAGCATGCCAAACGGCGCCACAAACATGCCCATAATGCCCAGCATCATCAGACGCGTCAGGTGCGGCATGCGGCTGAACATGCCGTCCATGTCCTCGATATTGCGGCTGCCGATATGATGCTCGGCCGTGCCCACGCACAGGAACAGCAGCGACTTGGCCACCGTGTGGAACAAGATCAGGAAGATGGCCGCCCATACGGCCTCGGGCGCGCCGACACCCAAGCAGGCACTGATGAGGCCCAAGTTGGAAATGGTGGAGTACGCGAGCACGCGTTTGGCGTTGCTCTGCGAGATGGCCATGAGTGCAGCGAGCAAAAACGTGATGGCACCCACACTCGTGACCATAAAGCCGGTCACGGGGTAGATGGCATAGAGTGGGCTCAGCTTGACCATCAGGAACACGCCGGCTTTGACCATGGTTGACGAGTGCAGCAGGGCGCTCGTGGGAGTGGGTGCAACCATGGCACCCAACAGCCAAGTGTGGAACGGCATCTGTGCGGCCTTGGTGAGCGCGGCGAGCGACAACAGGATGACCGGCATCACCAGCAGCGCGGACTGCGCGGTTCCGGTGCCGGAAAGCTCGATCATGCCCGAGATGGTCAGCGGCATGCCGTTAACGTGCAGATACATAAGTCCGGCCAAAAACGCGATGCCGCCCAGCATGTTGAGGATGATTTGGGTAAAGGCGTTCTTGATGGCCTCGGGCGTACGCGTGTAGCCAATCATAAGGAACGAACACACGGTGGTGATTTCCCAGCCGCAGAACAGCCACTCAAGGTTGTCGCTCGTCACGATGACGAACATGGCCGAGAGGAACAGGAACATGAGCGCCAGGAACTGCGGGCGACGGTCGGGCGCGGTCTGCCCGCGCAGCGCGGCCTCGTGCTCGTCATGGGCCTGGAAGTCCTTCATGTAGCCCAGGGCATACACGCAGATAAGGCTGCCGACAATGCCGACGGCGAGGACCATGATCACGCTCATGTAGTCCAGGTAGAGTGGCGTTGCCGTGACGGCTTCGGCCGCGGGCAGCGTCATGGCTGCAAAGGCGAGCGAGCCCACCAGCTGGACTATGCCGAGCACCGTGGTGAGCGCGTTCCTATATTTGTACGCGTTGTACAGGATGACAGCGCACAGGATGACGTCGATAACGGAACTGATGATCGAGAGCACATGCGAGGTGCCGGGGGCAACCTCAAAGCTCTGCGGACCCGTGCCAAAAAACATGACGGCGACTACAACTGTCACCGCCATAATAATGCCGGAGCCTATGAGCCCCGCCGCATCGCGGGCGCGGTCACCGCGCGCGAGCAGCATGCCCAGCGCCGGTACCAGCGGAAACAGGGTAAGGAAATACAGTAGCGTCATACCATCACTCCCCCATGCTAAAACGCTGCAATTGTTTAACGTTATAGCTCAATTGAGGAGTAGCGGCGGCGGGTTTTCGGTCAACTGGGGAGTTTTAGGCGTACGGGGTAAGGGCACGCCCGCATTGGAGCAGAGGGGCGGCAAGAAAAATGCGCCCCTGTGGGTGCACCATCCCGTTTGCTATTCCGCCTTTTTAACGCGCGGCTTGCGACCGCGCGGCTTATCGACCAGTGCGGACTCACCGCTCTCGCGGTACTGACGGCACCAAGCCTTGACCGAAGACTCGCTAGGAATCTTGTGCTTGATCATGGCCTCGCGAACCGTTAAGCCGTTTTCCAAGCGGTCCTTGACCACGGCGAGCTTAACTTCGTACGAATAGGTGTGATGATGCGAACCGGCGTTGAGAACGGCGTCGGCACCGCCCACGGCATATGCGCGGGCCCACTGACGAGCCGTGGCCTGGGGAATGCCGAGCTCCGCGGCGAGGGCGCGATGACCGACCCCCTCTTGGAGGACCTCGACGGCGCGCTGCCTAACCTCGGGCGCATGCGTGCGAGTCCTTGTTGCTTCCGACATACCTGCCACTTCTTAGCCTTAACCGTTAATCTGCTTTCTTACGTGCATGTTAGATAGTAGCATTTTGCTGTTTGCGCGTAACAGTTAATTGAAAATCGCACGGCGGCATCTGGGCATTTGCCATTAATTTGCAACAGTTCTTTAGGTTTTATTTACGCAGCTAGTTAGCTCGCGGCTCATTGACGGTGTTTTACCAACCAGATTGGTATCTTTTTGTTTGGCTGGTATGGTTTGTGTAATTATTAACCCCTCTTCAGCCCGCACCTACATGTCAACTTTCCACTTACTTTCCAGCTTTCCACCTAGCTTTCCAGCTTTCCACTTAACTTACCACCTAAGGTGGAAAGCTGGAAAGCTAGGTGGGAAGCTGGGGCAGCAGCAGGCCAGGAGAACAAGAAAAGGGGCGGCAACCGGGTGGTTGCCGCCCCCTTTGCGAAGCCAGTTGGCTTCGGAACTAGTGGTCGATGCCGTTGAGGTTCACCCTCGTGAGCGTATAGGTCACATAGTCGGGCGATTGAGGCGTTGCGCTCGCCACGTCACCCTTAACCAGGCTCGCTGTCATCACCAAGCGATAGTTCGCGTAGAACTGCTCACGCTGTTCAACCTGCGTGTTGACCTTAACGGTAAAGGGCAGGCTAAACGTCGTATTACCGTTCTTCGTTTTGAACTTGCCGTTCTCCTTCGAGTCAGTGAAGGTGATCGTGCTACCGGAGGGAGCGACCGCGGCAAGCTTACTCTCCGTCACTGTTACGTAGTTTGAGATATCATCCGTTACGCTCTCATACGTGCCGTCGGTTCCGCGGCGCTGAAGCGAGAGCGTGTACACAACAGAGTCTGCGTTCGCAATTGCCTCGGCGGCGTTGCTGAGTCCACCCAGTTCATACGTGGCACCCAGACCAATCGTGCCATTCGCGATCGGACGCAGGTCGTCCACGTTAATGCCAAGCTGCGACTTATCTGGCGCAGAAAGCGTAATGGTCGTATCACCCGTGTCCATGCGATAGTATCCGACGTTACCGCGCTTCGTCTGCGTCAGGCTCGAGGTATTAAGGCCTTCCTTACGCGTCGAAAGCTTGGCGGTATAGGACATCTTGGTACAGGCGTCCTCGCCAGACTGCTTGGACAGGGAGATAACCTTGTTGCAGCCGTCCGGCGTAAGGCGAATCTCTTCCACTACCGTACGCACGGTAAAGGATCCGCCCGCTGCACGCTTGCGGATTCCGGCAAGGTCATGGTCGAGCGTGAGCCTCAGTGAGTCATCACCCGTATCCGTCACAATCTGTGTAAACGCAGGCGTCGAAGCGTCATACGGCTCCCAATCGCTGCCACTCCACCTGTAGTTCTGATTGCCGATGGCAACATAGAATTTAGCGATCGCCGAGGTTCCGCTCGGGAAACTACTCACCCCCGTCAGGGTATTGTTGGCGCCATACTTGCACAGTGACGTATCGAGCTGATAGAACAAAGAGTCCGAGTCAGCATAGCTCTGACTTGGGTTAAACGTAATCGTGTCGGTAACGTCAAGAGAAAGAACGTAGGCGGCGCCGTCCGTCGACTTCGAAACCGGAGTGCGCGCCTCCGGCTTCCCGTCGTTAACTTCCTGCCCGTAATTGGACAAGATGCTGTATGTCGATGCCGTACCGTTTTGATTATCGTCGCCACCGGTGCGCAAGACGTGATGCAGATTCCAAGATATGCGGCCACCCGAAGAATTCGAGTCAATAGACGAAGCCGCAAAACCGTTGATACTAGCTTGCGTCACGCCGTCGCCCGACTTGGGCACGTTGACAACTAGGTAGACGCTCTCCGATGCACGCTTCTCTCTGCCGGTATCCTTCTCCTTAGGTACCTTTAGCGTATAGCGGCTGTTGCTGGGAACGTCAGCACCCGCAACCTTAAACAGCGTCCACTTGCCATCGAGTTTCGCTTTAGCGGTCGCCTCTGCCTCGTTATCACACACGGTCCATGTGCCGGCGCCATCCTGTGTGGCCGACACATCCAAAATCTCGCTCAGCCATCGCTCCTGATATGGATTGCCCGCAGAATCCTTAAAGCCGTCGTTTCCGCTCAGGGAAACGCTCGTTGCTCCGCCTTCGCCCACCGTATAGTGATACTCTCTGCCACCGGCCCGGCCGTCAACGTTCGCATCGATGAGCGTAAGCTGGGTGCCCTGGGGCAACCTTCCGTCGGCACCATTGAAGAGGATGCTCTTACCGAGCCCCTTCATCGAGCCGCCAGCAGCCATATAGCTGTCCCAGCCAAAGTCGACTTCCTTCCCATTGGCAGAATTGTATGTCCAGGTAAGCAGACCCGTCATCGGCTCGCCAAAGCTCGTAAGCACGTGTGCATCTTTTCCAAGGTTAGCGTAGTCTTTTTCTTTAAATTTGATGCCGTAATCATACGTTGCAGCGAAATCAATCTCGAGCTTGCGCTTAACGACGATCGGCACCTGAACGTTGTAGCTCTGACCCGCCTCGGTAAAGGTAACGGTCAGGAGCGTAAAGCGGCCCTTGCCGTTGTCCCAATCGGAGCTTGGGCTAAACGACATATTGTTCTTGCCGTTGTTCACTACGCGAAGCGTGGGATTGTTCGACGCGTCATCGTCCTTAACGAACACACCATCCTTGAGTTGGAAAACATCTGCTTTGGCCGTCACGTGCGGATTGGTGCCATTCTCGTTATTCAATCTGCAAGCGTCAGAGAAGCCGCCGTTCGTGATGATGTTTAGATAGCTCTTGGCCGTCGTATTATCGGTACCCGAGATCACCAAAACGGGAAAATCCGCTGTGGCTTGGTTGCTGCTTGTATCATTATTCGAATTGAACTTACTGGCCACGGATGAGGCATCGTAGCTCGACTTATTTTGATAGGCGCCGTTGTCATTAATGCCGCCGATATTCGTGTAGGTGTAGCGATCGGCAACACCGGTGCCTGCCTCGCTCTGGACGGTCGCCGCGGTGTCGATGGTGGCGCCGTCGCCAAACAGGTAGCGATCGGTGGTGTCGTTGTCGGAGGCACGCGCCGCCAGCGTGCTTACGGGGCTCGTGGTCACATACGGGCTCGCTGCCGTGGTGGCGGTATTGTCCGCGCCGTAGAGCGTGATCCCCTTGTCAGGTGCTTCCAGTGTGTCGTTATAGTCACCAAACGCGATATACGACTTCATGTTTACGGCGGCCGCATTGGTCGTGTAAACCATCGGCGGCAGATCACGCGTGGTCTTGCCGTTGCCGAGCTTTACGTTCACGCCCGCTGCGGAGAGGCTATAGCCGTTTGTGTCAACCTCGCCTAAGAGCACGCCCTGCTTAGAGCCCAATTTGTAGGTATTGCTGTCCATGAGCACGTTTACCAGATGGAACTGGCCGCGTCCGTCGCCCGCAATGCCGCCGTTGGAGGTTCCGCCAAACGTTGTGTTAGATACCTTTGTGTTGGTGACGTTGATGACGTCGGCACCGCTGTTAATCGCGCCAAGTAGACCGCCGCTCCACCTGCCCTTGATCGTGGCGCTCTCAATCGCGATATTGTTGCAGGCTATGTTCACATTGCTGAAGTAGTAGCCGATAAGTCCGCCCGAGCATTGGTCGGTGCCGGCAATGTTGATATTCTCGACGCTACAGTCCTCAAACCAGTACGTGTTGGGGCTGCCACTGCTCGTGACCTCGCCAATCAAGCCGCCCGCATTACGGATGCTATTGTTCGTTCCGGTGGCATCGCCGATGATGGCGCTCTTGGCATCGCCTCCGGCATCAATGCGCACGTTGCTTATAGAAATAACGCCTCTATAGGCGCTTCCGACCACACCGCCGGCGCCCATGTACTTATCGGTGTTCGACCCGGTGGCGAGTACATTTACCCCAGAGATGACTGCCGTGCTCGATGCGACGGCTTCCGTGATGCCAATTTTGGTGTTCACCGATACGTTACTGGAGGTATAACCGAACACGCCGCCCACGTAGGGTGTTGTACCCGTGGCGGTTATGGTCGAGTTTTTGCCAATAGTCTTCTCGTATACCCCTGTGGCCGCGGTTGTCCACACGCCGCACGGCGAGGCGATCGCACCCACATAGCCGCCAACGTACTTCTCGCCCGTGACGCTAAGGCCAGTGTATGAGCAGTCACAGAGATTCGCGGGCGCCTGCGTGCCGGAGCCGAAATTGACCATATAGGTCACGTCGTTATCCGTCCTTCGGCTGGTACGGCCCGAGCTGCCAAGAAGCCCTCCTACGCTCTTTGCGCCCAACACGGTGCAGTTCTTCATCTGTACGTTGCGGTAGACGCCACGCGTGTTGCCGTCGTAGTTGGCCGTTGCGCCCGCCAAAAGGCCGGTGCCGATGAGGTCGTTCGATGCCGGTCCCGAGGCAATGCTACCGTTGGCGTCTTTGTACGTGAGCGATACGTTGCAGTTACTAAAGGTGAGGTCTTTGACCTGAGCGCCGTCATTCGCGGTGACGCTCTGCCCCACATTGGTTGAGGTGAACATCACGGTGCTGAATAGGCCGCCCACGCCCGAGACCTTATAGTCGTCATCGGCATATTCGACGACGCCGTAAGTGGCATCTTTGGTGCCCACCGTGATGGTGGCCCCGTTGCCGTCGATCGTTGCCACGTGCGGCGTGATGCGGTCGCGATCGGTGGACGCCTCGTTCGAGCTGCAAGCATTGGAATAGTAACGGCCGCTGAGACCCACGTATCCCGTGCCGTAGCCAGTCATATCATAGGTGGCATTTTCCTTGAACTCCAGGCTCATGCCGATCGATTTCGACGCGCACACGTAGCCCGTTTGGTAGTCGGCAGCGTAGGACGCCACCAGGTAGGGCGAATTTACATCGTCATCATGGTTGAGCGGGCCGTGCCACCCCTGTTTGCCCGGGGCCTTCTGGTCATCGTTTTTGGCGGTTTCGAAATCGCCGGAAGCGCTCGCAGGCTTGCCCACGCAGTCGTAGCTGGCATTTCGCACCTTACCATATTCCTTGTTGCCAAACAGGTAGCCGTTTATCGCCGGGTCCTGCTTATCGCTGCCCCAGTACGCCTTGGAGCCGCGGAACACGCCATAATTAGCGTAGTCAGTATGTGCCGCTCCAGCACCCGCACCCGAGCTAATGATGGCCGAGAGCACCAAAAGGCCCTGGGCGTTTTCCACCGTGGTCACGGGTGCCTCGGCATCAGTGCCGATATACTTGTTGTCGGTGCCCGTGGTAGTGACGCAGGCAGCTCCCTTGTTTGTGAGCTCGTTGATCTTGTAGTTAGCGTTACCGTTTTCGACTTTGCAGCCCTCGCTAAAGGCATAGCCATCAATCACACGACCAACGTAGGGATTGTCGTACTGCCGGAAGTTGCCCGTTCCAAGACCCTGAGACTTGTCGCTGGTTCCAGCGCGCCAAGACGTCCCTGACATATTGCGGAAGATCACACCGCCGCCCGCAATGGCACCAACGTAACCGCCGATGGGAACAAGATGTGGCTTAGTTCCGCCACCAGCAACCGTAAAGCCGGTTGTGGAGTTATCGGGCGTTGTCCCATTCACGGCCACACCGTCGATAATGTTATCGCCGCCAAGGATGCAGCCGATAACGCCACCGAAGAACGACGTCGGAACACCGTCGGCATCCTTGGCAGAATAAGTAATAGTCGCCGACGCGTTCACATAGCGAATATTCAGATCGCGCACCACGCTGCCGTAACTATAGGGAATAAGGCCGCGAAGCGAACCCTCGTTATTCTCTATCTTGATGGTTGCCTTTTTATCACCTTTAGGGTTGCCAACGATGACGCCACGGAACGGGTTGGCTTTGTTGCCAAAACCGCCAAACGATGCGCCGTCAAGGGTGATCGTATTACCCCCGGTAGGTTCAATACTGTAGTACGCGCTTTGGATATAGCGGTGCATCATCTCGTCGGAAAGTGTGGCCGAAGGATCAGTGGTGTCGCCGGTCTTCTTTTCCCACTTCTTCCCAGTGTCTTTCGCCTGCTTATAGACGTACGTAACCTCATTGTCGGTTTTATTGTCGCTGCGGCGAGTACAGAGCGTACTCTGGTTGACGGCAATGGTGACCTCCCAACCGTCGAGCGCAGTTTGGTTGTTGATGTAGTTGGCGATGGCGTTCATCTCAGTCGCGTCCTTAACGGCATACGGATCGCCATATGTGCCGCATCCCTCTACCAGCTTTGGAATGCGCTGGTTGACTTTAATTTCATGATATTGGACGCCGCTCTCGGTGGCCTTTCCCTTATAAACATAAGGAAGATAGCCACCAAACCAAGGCCTGACGTCACCGTCCTTCTTACCATCAACCGTCACATAGCCGCTCACGGCACCATACGTCGCTTCGTCGTAATACCAAAGCTGCTTGCCCGGGTACTCCGTACTCCCATCAATCTCAGATCCGTATGTCACCTTGCCTGCATCGGCATCGGCATCGGCCTTAGTAAAGGTGTAGTCCGCAGAGCCCGTGCTCGTGCTTCCGTAGCCAAAACTCTCCAGCAGGCTCGCATGGGTGAAGATCGTTTTGTTCTTTTGGCTGGGCAAGCTGATTTGCTCAAACTTTGCCGTCACCTGATCGGCCTCACTGCCTACACCAAGCTTTCCGAACAGCGACGTAGCCGCCTTGGTGTCACTCGTGTACCCAGTAGTCTTGATATTCTTCGCGTTCAGGCTCACGTACTTCTGCATCTCGTTGATGAGCAGAGGCATATAGGCGTTAGCATCCGTGGCGCTGTTGGCGCCGTCGACAATCAGATTGTTGAGCGTAAGACCATCAATTGAGATCTTTCTAATCTTGGCGCCATTGCCGTCGCTGGACCCATACACGCAGCGGCACACGAGCGCGCCCGAAGAGCTTCCGCTTGCTCCATCAGTGTCTTCAGAGCTCTTTCCGTCATTAATAACGGGCCCAACAGTACCACGCAAAGTGACGTTTTTTACTGTGAGATCGCCGTTTGCCACCGTTCGAAAAAGACCGCAGTGCATGTTCTCGTGCTGGGTAGCATCGGAATTTAGCTTGTTGCCATTCTGCTCGGCCTTGATCTTGGAGTAACAGAAGGTAATGGTCGCATTCTCAACCGTCACCTCTCCGCTCGGCTGAGTGGGATAATAGCTGTAGCCGGCCAAATCGATTGTACCCGTTATGGTTATGGAATCATCGAGCCCTGTCGTGCCATTGGGAACGATTGTCGAACGAATACCTTCGGGAGCATAACGGTAAGCAGACCATAAGAGCAGCTTTTCCGCTGTATCGATTTGACTGCCACTAAAGCCGCCTTCACAATTCTTAGAGGCTATGTCGAGGTTGTAGAAGTAGCGGGTATTGCCGTTCGTATTCTGGCTTCGACCGAAAGACGAGCGATTATGGTAGCTGTTGTCTTTTGTGGCATCGCCGTCCATGTCCAGCTTGTTTTTCTGTGTGTGTAGCGAAACGACCGTGTTCCAGTCGGCGTCCATGAGCTTGCTGCCGTTGTTTGGTTTTACACCGCTGCCAACCCATTCATCGAAGGACGTTACGCCCGACGCAACGATGGCCCCCTCGCCGGTGGGCACCCTATAGGCGGTATCCCAATAAGCCCTGTCCTCCAAGTACAGGCCTAGGTAGCTCTCGACGCCATATGTCGTCTTATCATCCACCTTGCAGCCGCGGCAAACTAGAACGCCGAGCGTCTGAGCGGCGCCCGCATTAATGGTTGTGCCCGAGAGATCGATGGCATAGTTGTTGATAATCCAGTGGCCGCTCGCGGCGTATACAAGACCACCGAGTTCCTTGGAATCATCCGCAGTCGCGGTTATAGAAGCGTTGGTCGTTTTCAGAGCATAAGAGTTTTCATTCTTGTTAATGCTCTCATCTCCGATAGTTACGACCGCGTTGCCCCAGCTATAACCCAAGAAACCACCCGTGCCATTGAGCTTATCGCCGTTCCTGCCGACTTTCATTTCGAATGAATTGAACGAAAGGCCCGAAATGTTCACGTACTTATCAGCTGAGTTGGCTATTGTCCCTGCATTGTAGGTACTCTGTGCGATGCAGCCGATAAGACCACCGACTTGGGCAATCTTGCCGCCGGCGCAATCGCCAGTTTCGATTGATCCGGCGACTTCGAGGCCCGCAACATTGAATGACGAGCCATAATCGCCCGCATAACCAATGGCGCCGCCAATGCGACTATTGCCGTTAAGCGTTTTAGTTGCAGCGATGGTCGCTTGAGCCTTGCTGTTATCCTTAAACGCAACCGTAGAAGCCGCCAGCACGCTGCCCGCAATACCGCCAATGTTCACGTCATTGGCAAACGTATCATCGCACGCGATATTCGTTTTGCACGTTACGCCAGACAATGACAGGTTGCCGACGATGGCACACGCAAGCGACCCGGCATCGATAGCCGAACCGTTATCGAACTTCATGGAGCCAGCGATTGTGACGTTGGAGATGGTTGCACCGTTGACGGCCGCGAACAAGCCCAAGCGGCCGTGGCGGTAGATTTTGCCGTTGCCGTTGCTCGTGTTATTGCCGTCGAGCACGTCTTCACCACGCTTGCCGTACGCCTCGCCGACGGCAAGATTGATTGTGCCGCCACCGTTCAACGTTCCCGAGAAAACTTGCGAGCCGTCTGCACGATCCTGCGTGAAACCCGTCAGGCCCGTACCCTTGAGATCAATAGTGCCGTTCACCGTAATGGTCGAGGACTGCAAGCCGTTAAGGTTGTTTTCGGTAACGCCGTCAACCATCGAGTAGTAGCCGTTGGTTTGCCAGGTAATCGCAAGCTTGGCGAAATCCTCAGCTGTGGTTAGGGCGTAGGCACCGTTAGCTGCCGTCAGCGAATCCGGCAAGGTCAACTTATGAGTGTCCACATCAAGCTTAATGAAGTCGCCGCCCAGACGAACAACTTCACCGTAGGTCGCGATGTCGTCCGTCTTTGAGGCTGAGTTGCTACGCTTGAAGGTCCAGACCGCAGCGCCCTTGTCTCCCAGATCACCATTAGAGCCATTGCCGGCAGCGAAGATCAGCGCGTTGTGGTTCTCGTATACGAGCTGACCCGTCGTGGCGTTCTCGGCAAAACTTGCGCCCGACAGATCCGTGATGCCGCTGAATTTGATTACAGCATTCCACGCGGATCCCGCAATTCCCGCGGCACGGTTGCTTTGCGCCTTACCGATAGGATTGTCGCTTGTAAGTTTGAAATCTCGCACGTCAAGGACATTGCGCGTATCGACAACGCCCACGGCGCCACCGAACTTTCCGGTACCCGTTCGCGCCGAAGCATCTCCCTTGCACGCAACCGTCACGCCGTTGAAGACAACGGCAACGGGCTGCGAGTTAGGATTTGCGCTATCGCCAACATAGCCGACAACGCCGCCTGCGTCGGACAACTTGCTCGCAAGGTCAAACTCAATTGAGCACGTATTCTTATTATCTGCATCCTTTTCAACAACAAAGGCGCGCAAAGCGCCGTCGTCGTCCGTTTTCGTCGCGAACACCTTGCCGACAAGGCCGCCGTAGCTGCCGTTGACACTAACATCTTCTGGTAAGGCGAGTTTGCTCTTATACGTCCCGCCTTGCACCACGATGTCTCCATTAGAGATATCGGCCATGCCAAAAAGAGCGCCGGCGCGCTGCGACGCACCAAGAGTCACAAGGTCGCCCAGGTCGAACATATTGGACGTAACGGCAAATCCTTGCGCAAAGCTCACGTCGCCGATAACGCCACCAGAGCAAGCGCTGTTCTCGTCGCCAATATTTAGAGGACACCCAATCTGCTTATTATCCGCGCCCAGTGTGAGCACGGTCGCTTTACCAATAAAACCGCCGCTGGCAGTTGTGCCCTTGACGGTGAGCGCGTGTAGGTCGAGAGCTTTCGCGACGTTGACCATGGCACCCGTGCTCGAGCCAACGAGTCCTACAACGCCACCGGCGGAGCCGTTCGTAGACTGGACGGTGGCGGTGGGAACGTTTGCCAGAGTGCCAATGCTCAGGGTCGCACCGTCCTTGACTTCGCCTACGAGCAGGCCAGCGTTGCCAGAGCTCGTTTTGACGGCTCCGCCTGAGGTCAGATCGTTGGGGAACGTGACGGACTCAACCGTCAAGCTCCCGCTCTCGACCGTGTTGGCAATCAAGCCAATGTTGCCCGTCGCATTCGCGTTGAGATTCTTTCGAGAATCGGTGAGGCTATAGGTAACGTTCGCAGCAAGGTCGCCCGTCGTCGCACCCAGGAGGGGTGCCGTCAAGGCGGAAGTCGCATCCTTCACATCAACGTTCACGGGTTCCACGATGTCAACCGACGCGATGAGTGTCTTGCTCTCTTCGCCGTTTTCCGCACCGCTGACCTTCGAAGCGACCATCGGTGCGCTATAGCTAGTCGCGCCTACCCACTTTATCCTGACCGTTTTGTTTTGGTCAGACAGCTTGAGGTTATTAAAAACCGTCCGATCAGTCGTAAGCTCGACGGGACTATCAACGTCCCTATAGATCCTGCCTTCAAACGGACATTCATCACTGCCAAGACCCTGGAAAGACATGCCGTTATTAGCCGACTCGGTGAGCTTCGCATCGCCCGTGATGATAACCTTGATCTGCGCATCATAGTAAAGCGAAGCGTCGGCGTTAGACAGGACGGCGAACGCCTCCGACGACTTGACATCGAGGCTTCGGATTCCGCTCTCGTCGTCTTTGCGCACGATGCTTTCCGCGCCGTTCTTCTCGAGCAGCTCGACGAGCTTATTCAAATCCGTGATCGTCGCACCCGCCTGGGCATCAGCGTCCTCCGAAGTCGCATCATCGGCATCTTGCTCGGCGTCGTCAGTGGCGGCATCGTCAGCGGCATCGTCGTCTTCCGTCTGGTCGCCCGTGGAATCGGAACCCGTAGCGCTATCGGTGGTATCGCCTGCTGCAGCGTCATCCTTCGCCGCGTCATCCCCAGCACTGTCGCTGTCGGCGCCGGTATCACTCGACCCAGACCCGATCGTGACATCGCCGTTGGTCTCGCCGCCCTCGGCAGTATCCAACGCCTTCGCAGATGCGGCAGCAATCTCGTTCGAGATGTTCTGCCAGCCTGCCGCCACAGCAACCACCGTGGGCGAGCATGCTTGGAGCACCATGACCACCGTCATGAACTCTGCGAGTATGCGCTTTGCCGTTCTCATCGATTCCGTACCTCTTATCCTAAAAACTCTGCTTCCAGAGTTATTGAGTCTCCGTCGTGCCCGTCAGGGTAGTTCCACTCACGTTAATGCCCAGGTCACCCCAGCCACCGGGCGTTTTGCCGTCCGCTCGGTAAAAGTTGACGACCATCGAACCCGGCTCCATGGTGAACGTAGCCTTGCGAGCTGCAGCATCCACCGTCGCGCCATGGTTGATCTCAAAGAACGGGTCGATCTCCACGTTCTCCCCCCACCTAAGTTCGACGTTTGCCGGTGCGCCCGTAACCGTCACGCGGTAGTTGTACGCAGCGTAATCAGCAAACTTGCCAGCCTCATCGACCAGCGCGCCCTCGACCGCCGCGGTCTTGACCTCGGCCTTCTTTGACGGCACGACTTTCGCCGCCAGACAGGTGAGCTCGGTGCCGGGGCTCTCCTTCGAAACAACCATGGCCTTAATCACAAAGTAGGCATGTCCCAACTTGTCCTCAGGGAACGTCACGGTGTAGTCGTGCTTGGTGGGCTGATTCTCCGGAAGCTTGACGTTGCCGGCGGGTTGGGGCGCATAACTCCACGTGGTGCCATCGAGCCCACACCCCTCGACCGTTAAGGTATACGTCACGTTTTTATCGTTGCAGAAGTTGCTGTTGCTCAGCAAATAGTTATAGATGCTAAAGGTGAAGCTGCACTGCTTGTTGTTGGGATATACCGTAACGGAGCGCTGGGCGCGGGCAAGCTCGGCATCGCCGGGCGCGCTCATGTAGCCCGTGAGCAGGTCGCTCGCAAACAGGCTCTGAGCGGTGCCTGTCGCGGCGACGGACTTAAGAAATCCGTTGGCGATGTAGGCGGAATAGGTAAAGTAGCCACCCGCCACGAGCGCCACGGCACAAACAAGTGCGATTGCTGCCACAACCAGCTTATTCTTGACTAGGCTTTTGCTTTTTGCCAGCTGCTCGCACTCGGCATCCTGCTGATTCTCTTGCTTCTCCATGTGCGCCCCCTCTCCTACTTACCGCTCGTGTTGCGCGCTATCAGGTAGATCACGTCGGTCTCTTTGGTGCTCTCGTCCCACGAAAGCTTGATGATAAAGTTGAGTGTGTCATTGCCAGTCGAGCCGTCGAGCGTCTTGGCGTTGAGTTCGCTTTTGCCGAATTTCTTGTATCGGTAGAGCGGGCGCGCGTTGCGCTGGACGTTTTGATAGTCCTTGAATGTAGGGTCGCTTGTGCCCTCGCCCGGCACGGCTGCCAGGCCGTCGCCCGGGTCGTTAATGGGCGTGAAGCTCTTCAGCAGATCCGTTCCAGACATTTTCCAGCTATAGGGCTTGCCGCCCGCAGTGCCGCTCACGTCGGGAGTATCACCTAGGCCCGGATTCTCGGCTTTATACAGCTCGATAGTGAGACCTTTAATGTTGGTCGTATTCGCAAGCTGCAGCTCAAACCCGTCGCCGCCCGTCTGCACGCAAAACGGGCGCTTGAGCGTCACCGTGCTGCCAGTCTTGGTATCGCCGTATTCGGGGTTGTAGCTCAGGTCGATCTGCTCGGCTGCCGTAGCGTTGGGGCCCAGCACCTTGAGCTCTGCCGGCTCCTTGATCTTGCCGACGGTGGAGCCGCGATTGGCATCGACGAACCATCCGAGCGTCAATCCCAGCAACACGAGAAGCACGGCCACCAGACCCACGATGGCCAGGGATTCGCGACGGTGGTCGCTCACCCAAGCCTTGATGCGCTCGATGCGGCCAGCCGGACGCGCTTCGCCGTGCGAGCCGAACCCGTTGCCGCCGGGGTTTGCCGCTCCTTCGTTGTGTTTGATATCGCCCTGCTCGCGGGCATTAAGCTGCTCGTCCATTTATTTATCCGCCTCCTTGGCGGTGAAGCGCACGCGAATGTACTTGACGTTCTTGCCGATAATCTCGTCGGCGTTGTTGTAATAATTGGCGCAGGTCTCCACATCCGCAGAGGACATGCCGGCTCCGACAGGCGGAACCGCGCTAGGCGCCTGACCTGGCACGCTCGTGCTATCGGCGCGGAAATAGCGCGCGTGGTTATTGTTGATGTCGCCGACGAGGGTTGTGTATCCCCCCTCGTCGCCTGTGTTAGCGAAAAGGTTGCCACCGTAGCCGGCGTTGCCCGTGTGAACATAGCTCTTGAACTGCTCCGGCCAAATCCAGTAGAGGGTTTTGGTGACGGTTTCGGTCGTGCTATTTGAGTCCGCAGCGTAAAAGCTCGACTTTGGGATGGTAAAGCTCTGCGTAATGACGGTGACGCTGGCCCCGTCCTGGGTCACCGTGGTGGTCGTAGGGACCAGCGGATTCGAGTAAAAGCCAGAGGCGTCTTTGCCCTGAAAAACCAGGATATGACCGCGCACCAAATCTTTAAGCGAGTTGATGATCTCTTCGTTTTTCGATGCATCCGCAGCAGTGCCGCCCGTGCCCGCAACGCTCGTCTGAACAGAAATTTCCCAGGTCATCTCCACCGTGATATCGTGCAGGTCATTGCAGAGCGGCCTGACGTTGAGCTGGAGCTGGCCGGCCGACCCCGGAGAGAGACCGCCATCGGCGCTCATGTTATTGAGGTTGAAAAGATTGTTCACGGCAAGGCTTGTACTGTCCGACGCGTAGTTGTCCTGAGTGTCGTACTTACCCGCCGTGCCGCCCTGCGTTCCCGAGAGCACAAACCGCGGGCCCTTCGCCGCGATCGTGCTCCCCGTGGCACTCACTCGGTTATTCGCGGCAAACCAGGCCAGGCATGCAAAGATGGCAACGATGGCGGCCAGCACAAACAGACCGCTCACCAGGAAATCCTTCCAGAAATCCTTGAGGGTCCGCGCGTGCTCGTCGGCAGCTTGGCGGTACTCGGCCGCCGTCTTGTGCTGCTGGAGCTCGCTATGTCGGTCCATGCCACTCATCGCTTGCGTTTGCCCTGCTAGCGGGCGTGCCATCCTTTCCGCTTGGTCGCGATCAATCCGTTGCTCGTAGGCATAGAATTCAGGCAGAATACAACACCATACGATAAGGTAAAAGAATAGCATTGACCTGCGGTTTGCTCCACAGCGCAAGCCTTAATGATGTCTTAAAGATTACGAATAGCAGCTTCTTCCATATGCCAAGGACATGGTGCAAACAAACCTGACCACTTGCACCAATCCGCAGCACCGGGCAGCGGGCACACGGCGTGCCGCCCCTTAACACCCCAACGCGCGCACGGGTATCGCGTAGATACCGTCCTCGACCTCGCGGGCGTACTCACCCACCCCCACAATCACGGCCATAAACTCCGGTTCGCGTGTGCGTGAACGAGGATTTCCACAGACCTTCTTGCGAACGCGCTTGAGGCTCTCGACGCCGGCGCTCGCTTTATCTTCACTCACCTTAATCTCAAAGGCGGCCCACCGTCCGTCGGCTAGCTGCACGATAGCATCGCACTCAAGGCCCGAATCGTCGCGATAATAGCGCACGGGCGTGCTATCCAGCAGGTCGAGCGAACGTGCGTAGACCGAAAGGTCGCGTATGACCAAATTCTCAAACACCAGACCAAATGTCTGCCAGTCGGCAAGCAGCGCCTGCAAGGACATACCTAGCAAGGCGCAAGCAAGGCTCGGATCTGCCAGATAGCGCTTGGGCTTGACGGTAAAGCGTCGTTTGTCGCGCGCGGCGGGAACCCAACCGGGGACCTCCTCGAGAATGAACATGCCTTTGAGGGCATCCAGGTACCTACGCACCTTGGTCTCGTCGGCAAACGCTGCGGGCTCCTCCTCGGCACCGAACATATCCATAAGAATCGTTTTATACGTGGTTGCCTGTCCCAGATTGCGCGCGATCGATGCAGAGACTCGACGAGCAATATCGGGGTCGAGACCGACCGCCGGAAAGCTGCTCGAAAACGTGGTGTTGAGATATTCGCGGGCGATGAGCTGGGCGTCAGCCGAAACCATATCGATCGCCTCGGGCCAGCCGCCGCGGCAAGCGGCTTCGACAAGCCCCGGTGTATCGCCATTGCACCGACAGGGCTCAAAACGATGCTCAAACAAGCCCGCCAGGCTCACCTTGCCGTTGGACTCGCCTGTCTCGGCAAGCGTCATGGGGTGCATGCGGACGCGGCCGATGCGGCCGGCTCCACTATGCGCGGGCGCCTCCGCCTTTGAGCCAAACGCAGGCGTGGCGGAACCCGTGAGGATATAGGCGCCGCGCGTACCCCGGGTGCGGTCAACCTCGTGTCTAACGTAGTCCCAAATTTGGGGAACGCGCTGCCACTCATCGATAATATGCGGACGGTCTCCCAGCAACATCATCGCCGGGTCGGCACGCGCGAGGTCGAGATTCTCGTCGACATACGAGACGGACGCCCCATGCTCAAGCGCGGCCCACGTCTTGCCACACCACTTGGTGCCTGCAATCTCGACCGCGCCAAAGACGTGAAGGTAGCGCTCGATTTGCGCATCCACGATACGTGGGATGTATCCGTCCCGATGTAGCCTCTCACCTGCCATGAGCCACCCCCGCAGATTTCCAGGTCCTGCTTTCTGATTCTTCTATTCCACTGTAGCAAATTCGGATTTTCGGGTAGTTGCGATTCGGATTTTCGTGTTCATATAGTTCGGATTTTCATGTTCTAAGGATTCGGATTTTCGGGTGCTCAAGATTCGGATTTTCTGAACCTGCTGGTCAGGGACACTCTATTGGCAAAAAGGCGGGGAGCACCGATACGGCACTCCCCGCCCACTCAATACGCGATAGCTTTCTTGCTTAGAGCTCGTTGGCCGCGTGATACGCCGTGCGAATGGCGCTCGCAATGTCGGCGGTGCGCTCGCCCGAGCAGTCGCCCACGCAGGTCACGGGCACCGTCACGCCATCCAGGTCAAACGCGTTGGCCTTGGAGCCCACGGCCATCACCACGTAATCGCAGGCGATCTTCACCGGCTCCTCGGGGCCGTCCTCGGTGGTGTGCACGGCCTCCACGCCCTCGTCGGTAACGGCGGTCAGGCGGGTCTTAACGTGCTGTTCCACGTTGTGGGCGGCGAAGTCGCTCATGATCAGCGGCAGAATGGTCTCGGACTCGCCCGCGGCAATCTTGTCGAGCATCTCGACGATCGCCACCTCGCAGCCGTGCTGCAGCAGGTACTCGGCAGTCTCGGTGCCCACCAGGCCACCGCCAATGACGGCGACGCGCCCGCTGAGCTCCACCTTGCCGGCCAGCACGTCCCAGCTCGAGACGACCTTGTCCGAGTCGGCACCCGGAACGGGGATGACCACGTCGTGTGCGCCCACGGCCACAATCGCGGCGTCGGCGGCGTTGAGATCCTCGGCCGTAGCGGCATGGTTGAGCTCGACCTTCACGCCCAGGCCGGGCAGAATCTTCTCGTAGTACTCGACCGAGCGCATGATCTCGTCCTTGCGCGGAGGCGCGGCTGCCAGCACAATCTGGCCGCCCAAGTGATCGCTCGCCTCATAGACGGTCACGTCGTAGCCGCGCTTGGCCGCCACGCGCGCGGCCTCCAAGCCGGCAATACCGCCGCCCACCACGGCGACCTTCTTGTCGCCCTCGCCCGGCTTGATGGCGATGGTCGCCTCGTCGCCGTTCTCGGCATTGAGCACGCACGAGATGTACTTGCGGTTTTGAATCGCGTCGACGCAGCCCTTGTTGCAATTGAGGCACTCGCGAATGGGCTCACCCGTGGCGGCCTTCAGCGCAATGTCGGGGTCGCACATGAGCGAGCGGCCGTAGGCGATGATGTCGGCCGCGCCGTCTTCCAGAATCTTCTCACCGGCCTCGACCGAGACAACGCGGCCGACGGTTGCCACCGGCACGGAGACCAGGGCCTTGACGCGCTCGGCCACCGGCAGCGTCCAGTTGTAGGGCATGGCGCCCATGGGCGGAATGGTGTCTCCCATGTTGCCGGTGTGGTTGGCCTGCGCGACCTGGATCATGTCGATGCCCGCGCCCTCGAGCAGCTTGGCAAACTCGCAGGCCTCATCGGGCTGCAGGCCGCCCTTGCCGCGCGGCGTGCCGTCGGGGTTCTCCATGATCACGGGGAGCTTGTACTCCACCATCAGCTCCGGTGCGGCTTCCTTAATGGCGGCGACGACCTCCAGCGCGTAGCGAACGCGGTTCTCGAACGAGCCGCCGTACTCGTCGGTGCGCTGGTTGAGGATAGCCGAGCACAGCGAGCCCACCAGACGGTCGCCGTGGACCTCGATGGCGTCGATCCCGGCCTGCTGTGCGCGAGCGGCCGAGGCGGCGATGGCCTCCTTGATCTGGGTGAGCTGCTCCACGCTCGCCTCGTTCACAAAGTGCTGCATGTCGTGGTGCAGCTTGGCGTAGGCCTGCTTGCGAATCTCGTTGGACTCGGCCATCTTGGCGGCAAAGGTCTCCTCGTCGCCGGCGGCCTTGGCCTCCTGCGCGGCCTTGGCGGCGGCCATGGAGCCCATGACCATGCGGCCGACGCCGGGGACGTCGTACTCGGGGTGGAACAGCTGCAGCGCGACCTTGGCGCCGTGCTTGTGGACGGCGTCGGCCAGGGCCTTAAACGTGGGGATCTGGGCGTCGGTCGCCAGCTTGGGCGTGGGGCTTGCGGTCATAACGGGAGCGACGTCGCCGATGACGATGTAGCTCACGCCGCCACGGGCCAGGCGCTCGTAAAAAGCCAGGCTGCGCTCGCCGATGGAACCGTCGCGCTCCTCGTAGCCGGTGGTCAGCGGCGGGAACATAATGCGGTTCTTGAGCTCAAGGGGGCCAACCGTAATGGGCTGGAGCAGCTTAGTGGCAGGTGCGGTCATGGACATTCCTCTCTTGTAGGCGCGGCGGCGATGTTGCCGCGTAGTTACAACGAGGATATGGCATGGGGGCACGAGGGCGCAACGGAAATCGGCGGATAGCGGGTAAGGGCTGGTGGATGGGGTGGGCCTGGCCGCGGGTTTGTCTCAATCTGTAACGGTAAGACCCTATTTTGCCGAGCAACTGTTACAGATCGAGACAAACCAAACCCGCCTGCTAGAAAATCTCAATCTGTAACAACAACTCGGCAAAATCCATCCCTCGTGTTACAGATTTAGACAAACCGTCCAGGCGGGGACTCAACATCTCAATCTGTAACACCTAGCCGCCCAAATCGGGTCTAGATGTTACAGATCGAGATTTTGTTTGAGAGGCTGAGAATTGGACCGAAAAACACGGTCTCGGAATAACAAAAAAGCTCGCCGGCTAGGCCGACGAGCTGCAAGTTCTTGGTCGCGGGGGCAGGATTTGAACCTACGACCTCCGGGTTATGAGCCCGGCGAGCTACCAGACTGCTCCACCCCGCAATGTCTGGGCGCCTCATGTGCGCAAGAAAGAATATTACGCGGGGGTTCGGTAAACGGCAAGAAAAATCTCGTAGAGCATAATTCCTTCATATTTAAACCCCTCAGTCCATATCACCGTAAACGAATCGCAGCCGAGCGCCGTCGACGGCGCGTATACAATGGTGCGCGTCCTTTTATGCCAACACTGGGAGTAGACATGCTGCTCGCTATCGATATGGGAAACACGCAGACGGCCATGGGCCTGTTTGACGGAGACGAGCTGGTGCAGTCGTGGCGCATGCCCACCGACCGCTCCTATACCGCCGACGAGATCCATGTGCGCCTGATGGGCTTCTTTAAGATGTACGACCTCTCGCTCGGCGCGGTCGACGCGATCGCCTTTGCCGGCGTGGTGCCACAGCTCTCGCGCGAGTGGCACGCCGTGGCCGACCGCATCGCGGCAGACGCCATCGTTATCGGGCCGCAGACGGCCGCGGTGACCAAGCTGCGCGCGGCGCGTCCCCAGGCCGTAGGTGCCGACCGCGTCGCCAACGCCGTTGCGGCCGAGACTTTCTACGGCGCGCCGGCAATCGTGGTGGACTTTGGCACCGCGACCAATATCGACGTCATCGACGAAGACGGCTATTACATTGGCGGAGCAATCGCGCCGGGCATCCGCATCTCCATGGACGCGCTTGCCGCCCGCGCCGCCAAGCTCGCCAGCGTGCCGCTCGAGGCGCCCGAGCACGCCATCGGCCGCGATACCGAGGAATGCATCAAGGTCGGCGCCGTGGTGGGTGCTGCCGCCATGGCCGAGGGCCTGGTCGCGCGCATGAAACGCGAGCTGGGCCGCGAGGACGCCACCGTTATCGCCACGGGCGGTCTCGCCGGCATCGTCGCCGATTCGACCGATGCCTTCGACGTGGTAGACGGCCAACTCACCATCAAGGGCATCTGCGAAATCTACCGCCGCATGCAGGAGCTGGGATAGAGCAGGGGCTTAAGTCGAGCACGCCCGATGTCACAGCCCCGCAAACGTTCGCCAAGCCTATTCCTCAAAACTGAAAATTTTTCAATTTTGAGGAATAGAGACTCCTCGAATACGCCCAGCGCAGAGATATCGTGCATGTTTCCTATTCCTCAAAAACGAAAATTTTTCAGTTTTGAGGAATAGCGCCAACGCGGCCATTCTCTCGGGTTGTGCAAAGACCCTCCCCGGCACAGGCCGAGGAGGGTCTTGTTGTCATCGTTATCTTTGGGCGCGGACGTCTCTCGTTACAGCCCGCGAATCCGTACGGCCTCGGGCGGAAACTCCTGCTCGCCGGCGTCGGTCTTGATGGTCGCGCGGCCCCAGATGTCCAGGCCCGCGAACACGCCCACCGCGAGTGGCAGGCCGTTGGGCGACACCGCCGCAACCTGGCGACCGAGCAGCGGCACCATGTCGAAGTACTCGCCCAGCACGGGAGCCAGCGGCCCGGCAGCGCCCTGTGGTGTGTTGGCGGCAACCGCCCAGGTGTCCACGCGGGTCAGCACGGCGGTGGCCAATGCCTCGACCAGCACCTCGTCGGCCATATCCACGCCAAGCTCGCCCAGCGCCGCACGTTCAATATCAACCGTCACGGCACCGAACATGCCCGCAGCACCGGCACCGCCGTTCACGGCAACACGCGCGAGCGACGTCTCAAACGCAGGCGCACCGCACACGATATTGCTCGGCCACTCAATGCCCACCTTGCCGGCAAGGCCCAACCCCGGCGTCGAAGCCGTGCCCACGAGCGCGTCCATCATGCCCATCGCGGCCACAAACGGCAGGCCGTGGAAGGCATGCATGTTCACATCCGGACGCACGACCAGCGAAAACGTCAGCGAAGCATCGCCCACGCTCCACGCGCACCAGCCCGCGGACACGCCCTCGCGACCCGCGTCACGCGCCGCGTCGAGCTCAGTGCCAGCGACTACAGCGTTCATCTCGATCATCTACATACGCCCCAATTCACCCACGATATGGCCCACGCGATCCTCGGGCTCCTTGACCTCGACGCCGTTGTAGCGGAAGAACCGCGCCGGGTCGTGCATCAGATCCTCGAGCGGCACCAGCACAAAGTCGCGCTCGCCGATCAGTGGATGCGGCAGGCGCAGCTTTTTGCCGCCGTGGGTCTCGCCGTCCATCCACAGCAGGTCCAGGTCGATGGTGCGCGGGCCGTTTGCCTTGGCCTTCTTGGAACGGTCGCGGCCCAGCTCGGCCTCGATCTTCATGAGCTCGTCAAGCAGCACCAGCGGAGCCAGCTCGGTCTTGATCTCGATGACGGCGTTGGCAAACGCGTCCTGGCGCGTCTCGTAGGCCGGCTCGCTCTCGTAGATGCGCGAGCAGTTGGACACGCAGGTGAGCGGGATCTCGGCAATCATGTCGCGCGCGGCGCGGATGTTGTCGCAGCGATGCCCCAGGTTGGAACCCACGGCCACAAACGCGCGGCGCGGCTGCGGCTTGGCAACGGCCCAGTAACCGTTCAGGAACTGCGCAAAGCCCGCAACGTCGTGCACGCGCACGATGTTGGCGCCGGCCTGGATGGCGCCCAGGCACACACCAAACGTGGCGGCATCGCGCGCGGCGGCATCGGTCACGCCCGAGACGGCGCCCACAAAGCGCTTGCGCGACACGGCGCACATGAGCGGATAGCCCAGCGACGCCATCTTAGCGGTCTCGCGCTGGATGACGATATCCTCGTTGGCCGTCTTGCCAAAGCCCGGACCGGGATCGATGCAGATGCGGTCGCGCGACACGCCGGCATGGATGAGCGCGCGGGCCTGGTCGGACAGAAAGCCCATGACGCGGCGCATGATGGGCGCCGAATCGGGCAGGGTAAAGCGGCGGAGCTGCGAGGTGGGCACATAGGCTTCCTCACGGCGGGCACTGCGGCGCATCATGGCGGCCAGGTGGTCGCTGGGCTCTGGTGCGACTTCGGTAGCTGCGGGCACGGCCTCGGGCGCAACGGCAGCAGGGGCAGCCTGCTCGGTAGCCGGCGTCTCTGACTCGGCAACAGGCTCGGGCGTGGGCTCTGATTCGCCAAACGGCAGCGAGGGCTGTACCACACCGCCCGGAAGCTTGGTCTCAACCTTGGACTCGCCCAGCAACTTGCCGCGACGGCGACGAGCGGGCTTCTCGGCCTCGCGCGCGGCCTCGGCGGCCGCTTCGCGTGCCTTCTCGGCAACAAACGCCGCGGCCGAAGTATCGAGCTGCACCGTCGCGTGCGTGCGGGCGGGTGCGGCGACCTCGCCGGCGTGCATTACGATAACGCCGCAGGTGCTCGTCTTAACGAACTCGACCATCTTGGGGTCGGTGAAGCCCGTTACATCGTTGACAATCGAAGCACCGCAGCGCACCGCCGCCTTGGCAACCGCCACATGACGCGTATCGATCGAGACGATAGCGCCCTCTTTGGCGAGCGCGCGCACGACGGGCAGCACGCGACGCGCCTCCTCGTCGGGGTTGACCGGGGTAAAGCCGGGGCGCGTGGACTCGCCGCCCACGTCGATGATGTCGGCGCCGGCATCGAGCATCGCCAGGCCGTACTCGATGGCGGCATCCGGGTCGAAGTGCTCCCCGCCGTCGCTAAACGAATCGGGCGTCACATTGAGGACGCCCATGATGCGCGGACGATCAAAGCTGAGCTCGTACTTTCCGCACCGCCATGTCTTGCTGTCGTTCGCCATGAACATCCTCCTAAAATGCCCACGCCGCCGAGCTTGGGGAGCTGGCGGCGGGGTCGCTTTGCACTCAGTCTTTCTATTGTATCCGCGCACACGGGCTAGAACGCAAACGCGGCCGCGATGTCGCAAGAAATCAGCAGGTCGGCATTTGCATCCTGATCGGTAGGCGCCAAATTGCAAATGGCCAGCGTATCGCCAGTAAAGTAACGCGTAAGGCCTGCCGCCGGATACACCACGAGCGAGGTCCCGCCCACAATGAGGGCATCGGCCGCGGCGATGGCGGCAACGGCACCGGTCAACACACGCTCGTCGAGCGGCTCTTCGTAGAGCACCACATCGGGCTTGATGCGACCACCGCACGCAGGGCACACGGGCACGCCCGCGGCGTCCTCGTGCTCGCGCGAGCAAATCCACTCGGCGCTATAGACCGCGCCGCACGACTGGCAAATGTTGCGATGGACCGATCCGTGCAGCTCGAACACGCGCTGCGAGCCCGCCATCTGATGCAAGCCGTCGATGTTTTGCGTCACCACGGCATCAAGCTTGCCGGCGCGCTCCAGCTCGGCCAGCTTGGTGTGACAGCGGTTGGGCTTAGCGTTAAGCGCGATCATCTTGGTGCGGTAGAAGTCGAAGAACTCGGCCGGATGCGCCTCGTAAAAGCTATGCGACAGCATGGTCTCGGGCGGATAGGCAAACTGCTGGTGATACAGGCCGTCCACGCTGCGGAAATCGGGGATGCCACTTGCCGTGGAAACACCAGCGCCGCCAAAGAAGACCACGCGCTTGTGGGTGTCAAACAGATCCGCCAGCGCGGCGGACGCCTGCCTGGGGTCCGATATTGCCTGCGTCATATGAGTCCTCCGTCCTTGTTGATCGGGCGGCGTCGGGCGATGTCCCAGCATGCGACCTTTAAGTCAGCATGCGCGGAGCCCACCCCGCCCCTGTTGCGCTAATCTTAAGCCTGCCAACCCCGTAGAAAGGACACCATGCCTCAGACTTACACTTTCGCCTCGTGGAACGTCAACGGCCTGCGCGCCGTGCTCAAAAAGGACCCAAGCTTTATCCAGATCGCGCAAGAACTCGACGTCGATATCCTGGCGCTGCAAGAGACCAAGTTGCAAGAAGGCCAGGTCGATATTGACCTGCCCGGCTATCACCAAACCTGGAGCTACGCCGAGCGTAAAGGCTATTCGGGCACTGCGGTCTTTAGCCGCCAGGAACCGCTGCGCGTGCTGCACGCCGACGCGCTGTTACCCTACGCCGGCGAGGGCGAGGCGGCCGCACTCGTCACCCAAGCCGTAACCGAGGGCCGCGTCTGCGCGCTGGAGTTCGACAAGTTCTGGTTTGTGGATGTCTACACTCCCAACGCGCAAAACGAACTCGCCCGCATCGACGTGCGCATGGCTTGGGACGATGCCTATCGCGGCTTTTTGAGCGCGCTTGAACGCGAGACCGGCAAGCCCGTCGTAACTTGCGGCGACTTTAACGTGGCGCATGAGGAGATCGACCTTAAGAACCCCAAGTCCAACCGCGGCAACGCTGGCTTTTCGGACGAGGAGCGCGGCAAGTTCACCGAGCTGCTCAACGCCGGGTTTACCGATACCTGGCGCGCGGCAAATCCGGACGTCGAGGGCGTCTACAGCTGGTGGAGCTACCGCTTTAATGCCCGCAAGAACAACGCCGGTTGGCGCATCGACTACTTCCTGGTAAGCGACGCAATCGCCGGCAACGTGCGCGACACGGGCATCCGCGGCGACATCTTTGGCAGCGACCACTGCCCCGTCACCCTCACGCTAGAGCTCTAGCCCCAACTGATCTCCTGGGGACGGAGGAAAAGGAATCATTTTCACTTCGCGAGATCATCCACGCAGCTCGCTTGCCACGAAACTGGCCCATCTACTACGTTTAAGCCACTACCCTCAACCACAGCGAACAACGCAAAAAGAAAACCGCAGGTAGAAAGCCTGCGGTTTTTCATAAAACACGGTTGTGGTTGGGGGTGTCGGGCCAAACGTAGTAGATAGACCGATTTCGTGGCGGGCGGGTCCAGCTGATTCCCTGGGAACGCCTGGAGGCGAAAGGAAACGGATCAATTTGGCTCTCCGAGGGCCACGATGCCCGTCGTATCAGCCGGCTATTTCAAAACTATGCCGGTTTACGGGACTGAATCGCGAACCCCCAACCATACGCAATTCCGAAATAATAAAACCGCAGGTAAACGGCTTGCTCTATTTCAAAAATAGCCGGCATGGTCTGCTTGTGCCAATCTGGCCCCGTAAACCGGCAAAGTTTTAAAATGGCACTTCGGCAGTATTGATTCCCGCCCCGGCGCAACCAGCCCTACAGTCCGTACTTCACGACGACTCGGTTGATGCGACGGCACCAAGGCCTGTACAAGGCGACCAAAAACACGCAGGTCGCAAGGCCGTGCGCGATATCGAACGGTACGGCGGTGGCAAGACGCGCCATGGCACCCGCCCACGTGAGCGGTTGAACAAAACCGATAATGTCGTAGGCGTTGATCACAACGCCGTACAGCAAACCCGAAGCAAAGCCGTAGGTCAGCAGCGCCGGCATACGCACGGTGCCATCGGCGCGATCAAAAGCGCCGGCATGCGCCAGCGCACCGCCAACGTATCCCACGAGCCCCCAGGCATACATCTGCCACGGCGTCCACATGCCCTGCCCAAAAAAGAAATTGCTGGTCAGCGCTGCCAACGCGCCGACCATAAAACCATTGCGACGGCCAAGTGTCGCACCCGCGATAATGGCGATAGCGCTCACGGGCTTAAAATCGGGAATGGGCCCAAACAGGATGCGCCCCGCCGCGGCCAGCGCCGCCAGCACCAGCGTGGGCATGATCTGGCGCAGGCCCGGTCGCGACGCCTCGTAGCCTGCAAAGAACAGCGCAAGCACCAGCGCCACCACGACAAGCATGGCGAGCGCCGCCTGCTCAACGCCCGCCAGCAACGCCGCAGCCATCACCGCAGGAACCGCCAGCAACAGCGGGATTTCCAGTTTTGCGAGTAGGCGCACGATGCGATAATCCGCCATCCCATCACGCCCTATAAAACACGTTGTCGGCAAAGAAGTCGGCCGGCGGCTCCATGCAGGCAATCTCACCGTCAAACATCATGGCAATGTCATCGGCTACCTGCTCGGCAAAGTCCAAATCGTGCGTGGCAATGATGACGGTGCCGCCAGCCTTCGCATGGTCACGCAGGGCGCGGGCGATGATGCGGCGGCTGAACAGGTCTAGACCCTTGGTGGGCTCATCGAGCAATAGCAGTTCGGGGCCGATTAGCAGCAGTTTTGCCAATGCAAGCAGTTGACGCTGCCCGCCCGAAAGATCGTAGGGGTGGCGCGTCTCCAGGCCGTCCAATCCCAGTTGCGCCGCACGCTCCCGCGCCAAGTTCTCGTCATATCCGCAGGTCGAGGCCCATTCCATCAGCTCGTCGCGCACCGTCTCGGCAACCAGCAGGGCCTTGGGGTTCTGCGGCAGCAGCGCAGCCGAGGCCGCCCCGCGCACCATGCGGCCGCGCTGCAGCTTGGCGGTCTTCGCCAGCACCGAGAGCATCGTCGACTTACCGCATCCGTTGCCGCCCACGATCGCATGCACCGCACCGGCCGAAAACGCCACGTCGAGCCCGCGCAGCACCCAGCCGCCCGCGCGATCGTAGCGAAACCAGCTCCCTGCCAGGGTGGTAGCCGACCCGCCGTGCATTTTTTGGAGTATTCTGCTCCCATCCGTGCGCGGGAAGGCTTCCGAGCCGTTCTCGAGCGACGTTTGCGCCACAAATTCGGACGATTTGTCCAATTCCGAACTTTTTTTCGCGCTCGATACGTCCCCGGGCGGCTCCAGAGAGCCCAAATTGTCCTCACGCCTGCTGAATACTCCGTTTTTTGCACATCGGACGGCACCCCACCCCAACATGTCGTCGGAAAACAACGATTCTCGGCGTCCCAAAGAAGCCATATCCGCCACCTCGCGCACGCGACCGTCCTCAATCCGGTACGCACACGTCGCATACTCGAGCATTGGGCGCGGTTGATGCGTAGCCACAACAACCGTGCAGCCCAACTCACGGTTCACGCGAAACAGCGCGTGCAGAAAATTCTTCTCGGCAACGGGATCGAGCTGAGACGTGGGCTCGTCGAGTAGCAGCACACGCGGACGCAGCGCCATGGCGGCGGCAAGCGACAGCAGCTGCTTGCGGCCGTCCGAAAGCGTATCGGTATCGCGATGAAGCCAGTCCTCCAGACCAAAGAAATAGCTGGTCTCAGCTACGCGACGGCGCATCTCATCACGTGCTAGCCCCAAGTTTTCCAGGCCAAACGCCATCTCGTGCCACACGGTTTCGCACACGATCTGGTTCTCGGGATCCTGGAACACATAGCCCACGCGCTCCGCCGATGCCCGCACGTCCATGTCGGCAACGTTCTCGCCCAGCACGCGCGCATCACCAGTGCGCTCGCCCGCCGGCGCGATCTCGGGCTTGAGCAGCGACAGTAGCGTCGACTTGCCCGAACCGGTACCGCCAACAAGCAGCGCAAATGCACCTTGGGGAACACGCCAATCAAGCCCCTCGAGCACCGGTGCCCCGGCCCCGGGATAGGCAAAACTAAGGCCCTGCACCTCAATCGCCGGAATATCCGGGCCGCACGCCGCGCCCGACACCGGGCCACTATCCAACCGAGCCATCAGCCGAACCTCTTCTCATCGATCGCATGCAGCACGCAGGGCAGCACCATCCAGGCAGCGTACACGACATAGCCCAGCCACGGCGCGAGCACCGAAAGCTGCGGGTAAAACGAATACTGCGTTGTCGCGGTCCATGCCACCGCCACCGCGGCGGCACCAAACATTGCAAGTCCAACCAGCGCGGCAACATCGCCGCGCCCCAGACGATACAGCGCATACGTCGTACGGCGCGGCGCAGCACCCCACCCGCGCGAGCGCATGGCATCCGCGCGCTCAAGCGAATCTTCCATGCCCCAGCCCATCAGCACGCTCGACGCCCGCAAGCGCGAGCGCACGGGGTCAGCCGGCGCGCGCCCCGGCACATCGATCGCGTCCTGCACCGCCAGCACCGTGCGGCCGCGGCGCAAAAACTGCGGGATAAGCCGCATGCACATCGAGATCATGAGCGCGAGCACCGGCGCGGCGTTGCCCAAAAGCGCAAGAACCTTGTCGTATTCGAGCATCGACGCCGCGGCCTCAAACCACAGCACGCTCGCCACAAACAGCCCACCCATGCACATGCCATATACCATGCTTTCCAGATACACCGCGCGCACGCCGATGCGAAACAGCTCGGTCGAGCCCGATGCGCTAAACAGCGGGTTGACCAGTGCAATGATCAAAATCACCGGCAGCTGCCAGCGAAGCGCGCCCAACGTGCGGGCAGCCCCGCGCGTCGCAAATCCATACGCCAACCCGCCCGCGAGCGACAGTGCGATCAGCACCGGTTGCATCGAGAACATGGTGAGCCCCAACGTCAGCACCATGTAGAGTGCCGGCACCGCCGGATGCGACATCGAGAATGCCGCGACGGGCTCGTTGCCCGATTCCTCTCGCATGATATCCACGGGCACCCCCGTCCCCTCGCTCAAACGACAACGCCGCAGCGCCTCCGCCATACACAACCAGCGCAAACGCCGCACCGCCGGCCCAAGCATCAGCTGCCGCAAACCAATCGTTACGCGCTCATCATATGCCTGCGGTATCATATTGCGCCGTGTATCGTTTCCAAACACACGTCTCTAATAACGTAACAGGAGATCACATGGACGCAACCGCAATTATCCTCGCCGCCGGCGAGGGCACCCGCATGAAGTCGAACCACTGCAAGGTTTCGCACAAAATCCTGGGCAAGCCCATGGTTCAGTGGATCGTCGACGCCACCATCAAGGCCGGCTGCAGCCGCGTCGTGGTCGTCATCGGCAGCCACGCCGACGAGACGCGCGCCCTCATCGATGGCGCCTACGCCAACAGCGCCACCAAGGTCGAGTGCGTCGAGCAGACCGAGCGCCTGGGCACCGGCCATGCCGTCAAGGTCGCGCTCGAGGCCTGCGGCATCACGCAAGGCCCCGTCGTCGTGCTCAACGGCGACCTGCCGCTCATCACCGCCGACACCGTCGCCAAGTTCGCACAGACCGTCGCCACCGGCGAGCTCGCCTGCACCGTCATGACCATGACCCCGCCCGATCCTTTTGGCTACGGCCGCATCAAGCTGGGTGCCGATGGTCAGATCGAGCGCATCATCGAGCAGAAGGACTGCACGCCCGAGCAGGCCGCCACGCTGCTGGAGTGCAACGCCGGCTGCTACGCCTTCGACGGCGCGCAGCTCGCCGCCCACATCAACGAGATCGGCAACGACAACGCGCAGTCCGAGTACTATCTGCCCGACATGCTCGAAATCCTCAAGGGTCACGGCCAGGCAGCCTCCATCTTCCACTGCGACGACTACCGCGACGGCCTGGGCGTCAACAGTCGTATCCAGCTCGCGCAGCTCACCGCCATCGCGCGCGACCGCATCAACGAGCACTGGATGGCAGAGGGCGTCACGTTCATCGACCCCACGCAGGCTTGGATCGGCCCCGACGCCACCATCGGCCGCGACACCGTCGTGTGGCCGCAGACGCACCTGATCGGCCACGTCACCGTGGGCGAGGAATGCCAGCTCGGCCCCAACAGCCGTCTCACCGACACCACCGTCGGCAGCGGCTGCACCATCGATGAGACCATCGCCATCGAGGCCGTCATCGAGAACGGCGTCGACTGCGGCCCGCGCGCCTACCTGCGCCCGGGCACTCACATGCTCGACGGTTCCAAAGCCGGCACGCACGTGGAGATCAAGAAGTCCACGATCGGCGAGGGCTCCAAGGTGCCGCATCTGTCCTACATCGGCGACACCACCATGGGCTCCGGCGTCAACGTGGGCGCGGGCTCCATCACCTGCAACTACGACGGCGTGCACAAGCACAAGACCGTCATCGGCAAGGACGCCTTCATCGGCTCCGACACCATGATGGTCGCGCCCGCCCAGATCGGCGACGGCGCGCTCGTGGCCGCAGGCTCCGTCATCACCGAGCCGGTCCCGGCCGACGCACTTGGTCTGGGCCGCGCCCGTCAGGTAAATATTGAGGGCTGGGCCGCCGATTATCGCCGCCGTCTGCACGAGGACGACGAGGTATAACGTTTTACCAAGCACAAAAGGAGCTGTTCCATGGGGACGGCTCCTTTTTTCTATCGTGACCTGCGCGACCGGATGAGTGGTCGGTTCGTGTCCGTTGACGGTAAAGACGTTATCAAGACCCGATAAACCCCGCCGCACGGTTACAATGCAACAAGGCATCTATATGGCATTCGATATAAAGGAGAAGGGTAATGCCGATTAATGATCCCGAGAAGTCGGAGAATATGCGCAAGTCCATCCGCGTGTATTCCGGTTCCTCCAACCGTCCCCTCGCTCAGAAGATCGCTGAGTACCTTGGGGTCGAGCTTTCGGGCCTTACGCTAAAGCAGTTCGCCAATGGTGAGATTTACGCCCGCTACGACGAGACCGTCCGCGGCGCCGACGTCTTCCTGATTCAGTCCGTGGCCGGCGGCAACGTCAACGACATGCTCATGGAGCTGCTCATCGCCACCGACGCTGCCAAGCGCGCATCCGCCCGCTCCATCACCGCCGTTATCACCCACTACGGCTATGCCCGCCAGGACCGCAAGGCCGGCCCGCGCGAGCCCATCACCGCCCGCCTCGTCGCCAACCTGCTCGAGCGTGCCGGCGTCAACCGCATCATCACCCTCGACCTGCACCAGGGCCAGATCCAGGGCTTCTTCGATATCCCGGTTAACCACCTGTCCGCACTGCCGCTATTTGGCCAGTACTACAACGACATGCACTTCGACACCGACAACCTGGTTGTCGTCTCCCCCGACGTGGGTCGCGCCAAGGCCGCCAAGAAGCTGTCCGACATGCTCGGCTGCGACCTGGCCATCGCCCACAAGGGCCGTCCGCGCCACAACGCCGCCGAGGTCATGGGCATCATCGGCGACATCAAGGGCAAGACCTGCATCATCAACGACGACATGATCGACACCGCTGGCACCCTGTGCGCCAACGTCAAGGAGCTCAAGGCTATGGGCGCCGGCGACATCTACGTCTGCGCCACCCACGGCATCTTCTCCGGTCCGGCCATCGAGCGTCTGAACGACGCCCCCATCGTCGAGTGCGTCGTCACCGACGCCATCCCCGTCGAGGTCGGCGGCAAGATCAAGACTATCTCGGTCGCCGAGGAGTTCGCTCAGGCCATCTCCGCCGTTTACCACGAGGAGCCCGTCTCCACGCTCGTCGGCGGCGACTTCGCGCTGTAATCGCATCGTCCTTGCAACCCGGCGCATCGCCGTCGGAACAGAAGAAACCCCCGCGCTCCCCCTTGCTTCGCAAAGGTCGCGCGGGGGTTTCTTCTGTTCCGACGGCTCGCTCTGCCGCGGCCGCGCTTTTGTCTGGTGGGATTTCGCTGAAACGAAGTCTCGCCTTCGGCGGGCGTGGTAGCCTTTGTCGTTGATTAAACTTTTATGTGTAACGGAAGGACAAATATGGCAGCTGCACAGCCGCTTAAGATTCGCATGGTTGCCGGACTTGGCAACCCGGGTGAGGAATATGCCGAGACCCGCCACAACGCCGGCTTTAAGGCGATCGATGAGCTGGCCCGTCAGGCCGGTGTCACGTACTGGAAAAACCAGGCCGGCGCCGAGGTCGCACTCATCAACATCAACGATCCCGAGGAAGAGGGAGGCAAGCGCCAGATCGTGCTGGTCAAGCCGCAGTCGTATATGAATACCTCGGGTGGCCCCATCTCCAAGCTCTGCCGCGAGTACAAGATCAAGGCCGAGGAGCTGCTCGTCATCCACGACGAGCTCGACATTCCCGCCGGTGACGTGCGCGTCAAGGTGGGCGGAGGCCATGCCGGTCACAACGGCCTGCGCTCCATCATCGACAAGATGGGCAGCCGCGACTTTAGCCGCATCCGCACCGGCATCGGCAACCCTCCCGGCAAGATGGCCGTGGCAGACTACGTGCTCAAGCAGCTGCGCGCCCGCGAGACCGAGGACTTCCAGGACACCTGCGCCCGCGCCGCCGACGCTGCGGGCCTCGCCATCGTGCACGGCGTGATCTATGCCCGCGACCACGTCAACGGCTCCGCCTCCGCCAACGGCAAACACTAAAACCTACCAAAAAGGGACAGGTTTATTTTGGCAGGTTTTATGTGCGGAAACGCCGCAACGGCCGCATCGTAATAAACCCTGCGCCGCCATACATATGCAATGCCTCAAAAGGGGGCCGGCCTCACCAAAGCGCGAAGCCGGCCCCCTTTGCCGTTTTGCCTGATAAAACCGACCAAAATAAACCTATCCCTATTTGGTAGGTCGAAGTGGATAAACCCTTTTCCCACCTGCCAAAGACACACGTAAGCGACATGTCCATGAGGGTATAATTTGCACCGTATGTCTGCACAACGCCTGTGCGCGTACGGTTTTATTCGGGCTGCCGTCCATTTCCGTGGAGGCACGGTTCGGCCGCCCTAACAAGAGAGGGGTTCTATGTATAAGATCCTGGAGAAGACGCAGTTCTCGGAGAAGGTGTTCAAGTTCCGCATCGAGGCGCCCGCAATCGCCAAGCATGCGCACGCTGGACAGTTCCTCATGGTTCGCGCCAACGAGACGGGCGAGCGCGTCCCGTTTACCCTAGCTGGCTGGAACGGTGACGAGGGCTGGGTCGAGTTCATCTTCATGGTGATCGGCAAGACCACCGAGATGCTGTCCACCTACGAGGCCGGCGAGTCGCTGCGCGACGTCGTGGGCCCGCTGGGCGTTCCCACCGAGATGGCCGAGGGCCCCTGTGCCGTCATTGGCGGCGGCGTCGGCCTGGCAATTGCCTTCCCGGTCGCCAAGCACCTGGTCGAGACCGGTCACGAGGTCCACGCCATCATGGGCGCCCGCACCAAGGACCTCCTGCTCATGGAGGACCAGTTCCGCGAGCTCCTCGACGAGGACCACATCCACATCACCACTGACGACGGCTCCTACGGCGAGCAGGGCGTTGTCACCGCTCCGCTGGAGCGCCTGCTGCAGGACAAGGCCGTGAGCCAGGTCTTCTGCGTCGGCCCCGTTCCGATGATGAAGTTCTCGACCCTCACCGCCCAGAAGTACGACACCCCCATCACCGCGTCCCTCAACCCCATCATGGTTGACGGCACCGGCATGTGCGGCTGCTGCCGCGTCGAGGTGGGCGGCGTGACCAAGTTCGCTTGCGTCGACGGCCCCGACTTCGATGCCACCCTGGTCGACTGGGATGACCTTCGTGCCCGCCAGGCCGCTTACCGTTCCGAAGAGGGCGAGTCCCTCAAGGCCTATGAGGAAAAGAGCTGCGCATGCCACTAGTTAACGGTCGTTTCGTTGCCGATATGAAGTCGCCCCGCACCCCCGATAACGAGGAGCCGGCTGCCGAGCGCGCCTGCGACTTCCGCCCCGTCGACAAGGGCTTCACCGAGGAGATGGCGCTGGCCGAGGCCGAGCGCTGCCTCAACTGCAAGAAGCCGTTCTGTGTTGAGGGTTGCCCCGTCAACATCAACATCCCCCGCTTTATCGAGCAGATCCGCGCGAAGGACTTCGGCGGCGCTCTCGATACCATCCGCGAGGACTCCATGCTTCCCGCCATCTGCGGCCGCGTCTGCCCGCAGGAGAACCAGTGCGAGGGCAAGTGCATCCGTGGTAAGAAATCCGAGCCCGTGGCCATCGGCCAGCTCGAGCGCTTCCTGGGTGACCGCCCCGAGCTCGCCTCCACGCCCAAGATGGCCCCCAAGAACGGCAAGAAGGTCGCCGTCGTCGGCTCCGGCCCGTCCGGCATCACCTGCGCCGGCGAGCTCGCCCGCAACGGCTTTGACGTCACCGTCTTTGAGGCCTTCTTTACCGGCGGCGGCGTGCTGGTCTACGGCATCCCCGAGTTCCGTCTGCCCAAGGCAGTCGTCAAGCGCGAGATTGACGGCCTGGAGGACATGGGCGTCAAGTTTGAGTACAACTCCGTCGTGGGCAACATGGCCACGGCCGAGGAGCTGTTCGAGCAGGGCTTCGACGCCATCTACGTGGCGACCGGCGCAGGCCTGCCCAAGTTCCTCAACGTCCCCGGCGAGAACCTGCCCAACGTCTTCTTCGCTAACGAGTACCTCACCCGCGTGAACCTGATGAAGGCCAACAAGTTCCCCGAGTACGACACCCCCACCAAGCACGGCAAGAACGTCGTCGTCTTTGGTGGCGGCAACGTGGCTATGGACGCCGTCCGTACCGCCAAGCGCCTGGGCGCCGAGCACGCCATTATCGCTTACCGCCGTACCGAGGATGAGATGCCTTGCCGTCGCGCCGAGCTGCACCATGCTAAGGCCGAGGGCGTCGAGGTCCTGCCACTCGTCTCCCCGCTCGAGTTTGTCGCTGGCGAGGACGGCTCCGTGTGCGCCGTCAAGGTCCAGAAGATGGAGCTCGGCGAGCCCGACGAGTCCGGCCGTCGTCGCCCGGTGCCCATCGAGGGCGCCATCGAGGAGATCCCCTGCGACGTCGCGATCTCGGCTATCGGCACCAACGCCAACCCCTTCGCAAAGAAGATCGGCGGCAAGATGGAGCTCAACAAGTGGGGCTACATCGTCGCCGACGAGGAGACCGGCCAGACCACCGATCCCCGCATCTGGGCCGGCGGCGACATCGTCACCGGTGCCGCTACGGTCATTCTGGCGATGGGCGCCGGCAAGAAGGCCGCCGCTTCCATTACCAAGAGCCTGCTGGGCGAGTAATCACCTACAGCGCTCGCCATCAAACGGCAAAGTCCCCGTCGAGCACACGCCCGGCGGGGACCTTTTCTATGCCGACCGTCCAAACCACCACGATGGGAACAGGCACCTTTGTGGTGGTCTGGGGTCTGGTCGGCAAACCAATTCCGGCGTTTGTCTCAATCTGTAACAGTTAGACCCTGTTGAGCCTTGTAGTTGTTACAGATCGAGACATTGTGCCGGCCGTCCCCGCTGAATCTCGATCTGTAACAGTTAGAGGCCAAATATCCCGCTTAGTGTTACAAATCGAGACATTAGGCTGGCGGCTGAACAGTTCATCTCAATCTGTAACACCTGGAGCCGTTTTGGGCAGCTTGGTGTTACAGATTGAGATTTTGCATAAGCCGAGGATAGGCACCGTCGCCAAAACCTAGCGCTTGCGACGCTTGGTCGCAGCGATGCCTGCCGCAGCAACAGTTGCGCCGGCGATGCCCAGGGCGGCGACCGTCATCGCGGCGAAGTCACCCGTGCTGGCGAGCTCCGCGCCGCCGGACTTCTTGCCGTTCTTGCCCTTACCCTTGGACTTGTCCGTCGTCACCGTGGTCGTCGTCGAAGTCGAACCACCCGCAGGAGCCCCGGTACCGCCAGAGCCATCCGCACCGCCACCCTGCTCGCCGCCGCCAGGCGTCGGCTTGGGCCCGGGCTCCGGCCCGGGCTCCGGCTTGGGCTCGGGTGTCGCCTCATCGGTAACCGTAATCGTAATGTTCAAACGCTCGGAATACTCGCTGTATGACATGCCAGGGCGCTGTGCCGCAATGCGCACATACATGTTGCTATCGAGCGCAATAGGCTCGGTGTACTTTACGCGGCCTTCGTCACGGCAGGGACACGTGTCGTTGGTGGTGTACCAAATGGTCGTGCCATCCTCGGCCGAAAGCTCCAGCTTCGTACCCTTGGGCACCGTAATGTAATTCTCCTTGGGCGACCACAAGCCAAACGTCGTCGCACCAATCGTCGCCGCCGGTCGCGCCGGTCGCACGGCCTCGGCAGACACGCGCACGTCGACCTGCTTGGACAGCGCCGTGCCGTCCACCGCCGCCGTCAACGTCGTCAAACCGGGCAGAGCACCATGCAGCACAAACGTCGCCGCGCCATCCTCGCCCGTCACAGCCTGAGCAGCATCAACGGAGCAGATAGCCGTAGACTCCAGCCCAACACTAGCCTTGGCGCCCGCAAACGGCTTGCCCGCCTTATCGGTCACGTGCGCCACCAGCTCAAAGTCACTGCCCTCAAGCATGGTCACGGCCTGCTCCACGTTGAGCCTGAGCTTGTCGGCACGAACGCCCACGGCAAGCTCCCCGCTTGCCCAGCGCGCCATGGCCTTGCCGGCGTAGTTGCGAGCACCGTCGAGCTCAAACGACACCGTCGAGCCCGCCTCACGCGCATCGGCATAGCGAATGCGCAGCACGCGCGACAACGGCTTGCCATTGGGATCGTCCTGCTTGTCGAGCCACGTATACGTCACGTCGCCCAAGCCCTGCGCGCACAATGCGACCAGGGCATCGTCGCTCGCATCCATATACTGCGTAAACTCAACCTCGACGCAATCGGTATAGGCATGGGCCGAAGCCACCTCGGGCGCCGCCGTCGCCACCAAGCCAATGTTCACCTCGGTCTGAATCGGCGGCACGCGCAGCCAAGCCGAACGCGCCTCCTCATACCCGTCCTTGGTCACGCGCACCTGATACCATCCGGTCGGCGTATTCCAGTTGTATGCACCGTCCGCACCCGTTGCAAGCGGATTGTCCTGCTCATACTCCTCGGCATCCCAACGCACTGCATTGGTACCGGCGGCATCGTCGGCGCTCCACAGCTCAACCGTTGCGCCCTCGACCGTATTGGACAACAGACCCTCGTACACCACGCCCGCAGGGTCGGGTGCAGCCTTGGCAGCCACATTGCGATAACGCGCCTCGAAGATCGACTGCATCTTCTCGTCCGAGATCAAGCCGTCCTTGTTGGCCTTGTAGACCTCGGCATCGGTCAGCTCACCCCAGTTGACCGTAATACGATTCTGGCACGCGCGCTCCACCTGCTCACAGGCGACATCGTAGGCGCACTCGGCATTGGTCAGCTTAATCGCGCGCTCTGGGCCCACACTCGTCGAAGCCGCGTCATAGGCAGCGCCCACCACGGTACCCGCCGAACCGGCCGTCAGCACGCCGGCGATTGTCATAATGGAGCCCACCGCCACATCGGTGCTATCGTGGCAGAGCTGGCGATACAGCAGATCCTCAAACGCACGCGCCTTCTCCATGGCGTCGCGCAGCGCGTAAATGCACTTCCAGTCGTCCTCGGTCTTCTCGGGCTTGGCAAGCAAGCGCGTATGCTGAAGCTCATAGCCCTCGCGCTCGCCCTTCACCTTCTGCATACGGACGTTCACGTTCTCCCAGTTCTTGCTGGCATCGTTCACGCCGTAAATGCCGGTAAAGATGCCGATGCCCTGGGTCGCCGCGGGAAACGCCTGGCCGGCCGCCTTCCACGCATCGGTCTTAAAGACCTGGCCGAACATCTCACACTCGATCTTGTAGCTTTTGAGCGAACGGATCGTGCGGATGAGCTTCATATGGGCGCTCACGTCGCCGTTGCGCTTCCAAGCCATAAGCCAGCCGCGAATCGTAGAGTTATTGAGGCTATGGACCACATTCCAGTTGTCGTACAGGTTGTCCAGAATGTCGCACTGCATGGCGATCGAGTTAAACAGAAGCGCCTGGTTCTTGTTGTTATTGGAGTTCTCGATAAATTCCGACTCTATATAGGCCGTCTGCTCGCCATCGGGAGCGGCGACCTTAAAGCCCTTGACGGTATCGTCGTCAGCCGCCTTGTAGCTCAGCGAGCTGCCGAGCGCCTGGCCCAAATCGTTAAACCCGCTCGTCGACTGGCCGTTGTACTCGCTGGCCTTAATGCCCGCACACTTGTTGAGCGCCGCGGCGGTCGCGTCGTTCCAGCTGGCATATTGGTCGAGCTTGCCAATACCCATCGACTGACCCACCAGATCCTCGGCCTGCTGGGCAATAAACTCCGCTCGCGACGCATGGTCGACAAGTTCCTTGATGGCCGCCGCGTCCGCCGCATTTGCACCCTGAGCCGACGCGAGCTCCTGGTACCAATCCTCGCCGGTGCCATACGCGTCCTCAAAGATCATCTTGTCCACATTGACGCCATAGCTGTCGCCCTGCTTGGTCAGCAGCGCCGACGAGCCCCCAACCGCAGCCTTAAGCTCGGCGGCAAACTGCGCGGCCTCGTCGTTGCCAGCATCATCACCCTCGCCGCCGCTGGCGGCAGGGGCGCGACGAGCCTTACGGGCAGCTCCACCTTGGGCCTCGCCCTCCTTGCTGGCTTCGTCCTCTTTACCGTCCTTGTCTTCCTCGGCAAACGCATCGGCGACCATCTGATCAATCGCGTCGTTAAACGCCTCGTCGACATCATTAAACGAGTTATCCATCATATACTCGTGCCACTGCTGCACGGCATTCGAGAACTCCTGCTGGCGCTCCTCGGCCGCGGCGGAATGCTTTTTTGCCGAAGCGTTGGCGTCAAAACTCAGCATGGTCATAAGCTGAGCATTGGAGATGCGGTAGGTCTGCGGCATAAAGATCTGCTCAAAGTTGCCGCAGTTCACATAGGTCGAGTCATTCGCCTTGTTAAACTCGTCGAGAAGCTTAAGGTAACCCTCGTCCACATACTCCGCCACATAGCGCACATGGGTGCCCTCGCGCGACTTTTGAGCCAGAGGAATCGTCACCGTCTTGCCATCCACGCAGTCCACGTACAGGTCGAGCGTGTCGGCGGCCTCTTCGTTTCCCACCTCGAGCGTGATATCGAACGTCCAGTAGGCGTTCTTCTTTTGCGGCAGATGATGGAAGGTCCACAGACTCTTGCCGGTGTCCTTGCCGTCCTTGACCAGGTTTTGCGTTCCGCCACGATACGTCACATCAAAGTTCCAGACCGAAGCGCCCGGAACATAGCGCACATAATTGCGAGCCGTCACCTCTGCGGCAGCGGCGGCGACGTCGGTCGAGCCCACGCGCGCCTCGAGCGTCACGCGCTCGGCGGCAAGCGTATCCTGCGGCAGGTCGTATTCAATCTTGGCACGGCCGAGTTTATTGGTCTTGCCAGTGTACTTTGCGGCCGAGGCGCCCGCGCCCACGGTAAGCTGCACGCTTTTGCCCAGCGCCGCATAAACGTAGGCCACATTGCCCAGCAGGCTGTGAACGTCGGTGTTGTCGACCTCGATGCGCGATCCGCTAACCTCGAGCATGGTGCTTCCCAGCGGCAATGTCACCTCGCCCAGCGTAATAAGCGGCGAGATAGCAAAGATGCCCGCGACCTTAGGCTTAAAGCGCACAAACACATCGGCGCCCATGCCCTTCTTCATATCGAGAACGAGGTTGTCGCCCTCCCATGTCGCGTCAGTCCACCATGTACGGGAGCTATCACCGGGATCGCGAGAGCCTGCGGACACATCCTCGACGGCATCCTTGGCCAGCGGAATCTCAATCTTGGCAGCCTGGCTGTCCTTGAGCTCGTAATGAATGCGCAGCTCGGTCTCCACGCCAACGACCGCGGACGAATCAGCAATAACCGAGCCCGCCGTCAGCCCGCGCTCGGCACGATACGTCTCCACGTCAAACGTGGGGACGTCGAGCGTCACGTCGAGCTGTTTGCCGTCCTCAATCTTCACCTGCTTTTGCGCGATATGCTTACCCACGGTCAGCCCTAGGCGGCTAAACGTGGAATAGCTCGTCGCTTGGATGTCGTAGCTCGTCTTGTTAAAGGCGACGATGGTGTACGAACCGGCCTTAAGGCGCGGCGTCTCGGCCTTCATGATAGGCGTGGTGCCATCGTCTTCGTAACCCATCAGATAGGTGACACCGTCGGCGACTAGCTTGCCGTCGGACGTACGGAACACCAGCACGCGGTTGGCTCCCTGGTAGTCGCCCTTGGTCGTGACCGTCGCCGTGCCCCAAGGCTTCAAGTCGATATCGACCTTGCCGGCCGAAGGCTTCACCGTCGCCGTCGCCCCACCCAGCTTGAGGCTGTCTTTGGGCACGAGCGTTATCTCCAGATCCTGGTCCGCGTCGGCAATGGCCTGCGACACCACGAGCGCCGTACCCTGGATACGGTAGTCGTTTTCCTTGTCGCCCTTGGCAGGTTTGAGCGTCTTGCCGCCGCTCTTCACCGTCAGATCGATGTTATCGAGACTATCGAGCTCAATGCGTTCGGTCTTATCCTGGCCCACAATCGGTTCAAGATAGCCCACGTTGAGCTCAATCGCGCGCGAGGCCGGAATCTTGGTAAAGTCCTCCGCCTTAATCTCTCCGATATTCCATGTGCCCGTCATCTGGTCGCCCGGGCGCGCCAGCACCATGTCATAGTAACCGCTGAGCGAAATGCGCAGGGTGGCTGCTGTCTTGGAGAGAGCGTCCGCTGTAAAGCTGCCGTCATCGCCAACCGCCAGCGGCGTGGACTGCCCCGCCTGCACGAGTGTAGCCGTCGCGCTCTGGGGAAGTTTGCCCGTCACCTGGGCCGCCTCGCCCATCCACTCAAACGTGTAGGCAGGCTTCGAGGAATCGACGGAGTCCTTGCGATCGGCCACGGCATCGGCAAGCTTTTTGACCATCGAGGGGTTGCCAGCCGAATCGGTCGCATAGGCATAGATGGTCTGGCCTTCACTAAAGGGAATCGCATACGTTACGCCATCGATTGTCACGCGCTCATTATAGTCGCCCGGATAGCCCGCCTCACCAAACTGAAGATCGGGGTTCATCGCGCGCAGGGCAACGGCATTATGGTTCGTCTCGTTTCCGTATCTCGTGTTCTCAAAAGCTCCCCACTCTATCATTTCCACGCTTTTGGGTAGCACAATCTCTTTGCCGGCAATCGCAGGATCAAGAGAGGCGAACGCGAGCGCCCCGATAGATTTGACACCGTCGCCAATCGTCACCGACGACACAAAGGAGCACCCACAAAATGCATAGTGCCCGATCCGCTCCACCGTGCCCGGCACATTGATCTGCGTAAAGGTGAGTATCGTTGTATCCGAGACATAGAACTGCGGCACGCCGCAATAGGCGAATGCAAGATAGTCGATAGTTTTGACCGAAGGCGGCAGCGTTGCCACCACATTGTCGTCAAGTTGTTCGCAGCCCTCAAAGGCCTGCTCGGGAATCGTGGTAAAGGCCGCGTTGTTGGGCCAGGTTACCGTCTGGAGCGTCTTGCTTTTGTAGAATGCATAGCTCTTGAGCTCCTCGACCGAATCGGGCAGTGCGATCTCTTTGATGCTGCTGCCGCCCAAGCCTCCAACCGAGCGGACATGCGAATTAGGGGCGAAGGTGATCGATGTGAGCGCAGCGCTTCCCATACCCGTAAGGCTTACGACATTTTTGTCGTCGATGGTCGAGGGCACCTCCAACGTGGTAATGCCCGCGTCGCCATACTCGATAGAAATTTCGTTGGTGAGGCTATCGATCGAGAAGTAGTACTGCGCGGGGGTCTGCTCGCCGGCCACGTAGCCATCGTCGTATTCGTCCTTTACGCCCGTGGCGCCCTTCGAGGTTGCCCAGAGTTCAAGTTCCTCGTTCCAGGTCGCCTCGGTGCCGGAAGCCTCCTCTTGCTTCTGCTGCTCGGCGAGCTCCTTGCCCTCGACAAGATCGGTGGCGAGCGTACCCGCAGGTGTGCTCTCGGTCCGCCCAGCGCCCGTCAGGCCCGCCGCCGATGCAATCTCGGAGGCCGGGGGCGTAGGGGTGTCACCGGTATCGGGCACTGTGGGGTCGGCAGCGCCGGCATCGGACGCGGGATCGGCGGCGCTGGCGGCATCGGCATCGGGCGCGGCGTCGGCGGGGTCGGCGGCGTCTACTTGGTCGACATCCGTCTGCACAAAGGTGCTATCGGTGGTGAGCACCTCAGCAAACGCGCCCACAGGCAACGAGCCCGTCACCATGGTGAGGGTCACCGCGGCAATGGTCAGGCGGCGGCAAAGCGCTCGAACAGTAGTCCACCTCATGGTCGTTCCTTTCTTGCAAACCAAAAGTCATCCAGCGTAATCGTCGTCCAAAAACAAAGCGAACGGTAGGTTCATATATACGAACCTACCGTTCTGCCTGCGCAAACCGCCACAAAGGGGACAGGCACCTTTGTGGCGGTTCTGGACTTGGCCGGCCAGTTTGTCTCGATCTGTAACAGTTAGAGGTCAAATTCCCCGCTTGGTGTTACAGATCGAGACATTAGATTGGCGGCCATTCGGTTCATCTCAATCTGTAACATCTAGATCCGTTTTGGGCAGTTTGGTGTTACAGATTGAGATTTTGCTGAGGCCGAGAACAAGAGCCGTCACCCAGCTCTAGCGCTTGCGACGCTTGGTCGCAGCGATGCCTGCGGCGGCAACGGTTGCGCCAGCGATGCCCAGGGCGGTGACCGTCATTGCGGTGGTATCTCCCGTGGCAGCCAGGACGGCGTCGCCCTTCTTGGTCGGCGTGGCCTTCTCAACCGTCTTGGTCGTGGTAGCTGTCGCGACCGGCTTTGTCGCGGGCTTGGTCTCGGGCTTCACCTCAGGCTGCGGCGTCGGCTTGGGTTCCGGCGTAGGCTGCGGATCGGGAGTCGGCGTGGCTTCAGGCGTAAAGGTCAGATCAGTGTTGAGCCACAGGGTGTAGATCCAGCCGCTGTCCTCATCGGATACGCTATCCGCGACCTGGTAGCCGCATTCCACGCCGTTGATCACCAGCTTGGTGTCGGGCGTGAAGTAGAAGCCGCGCGCGGACTTGAGGTAGATGCCGTAGCGATAGGTCACGCCAGGCTTAAAAGCATCGATGTGGTTTGTAATGTTCTGATCCCAGAACTTCTGGGAGTTCACTTCGCTGCCGTCGCTACCCGTCCAGAACTCACACTGAGGAAGGGAGTTGGAACCCATCGGAACACTCGCCGTAAAGACCGGCTTATCGCCCGCCTTGAAGGTGGTCGTGGCACCGTCGATCTCGATAACGTCGATGGCACGCCATTCGTCGATCGGCTGCTCGCACAGCATATTGTCAGCGTTTGGCGCGAAGACGCCGTTGACGGTCTTGATGTGGTGCGTCCAATGGCCGTTGACGTACATCATGCAGTCATCGGCCACGGTATTGTCGTCCTTGAGCCTCAGCTCAACGGAATACATGTAGAACTTGCCCTCTTCAAAGTGCTCGATCTTCCTCGCGCCCGTCGGATACTTGGAAGGGTCGGAATACCAGAAGGCAACGGGCTTGAGCTCCGCAGGGTCGCTGCCATCCATCTCTTCCCAGCACTCATAGGCGATCTCATACTTATCGGCATCGGCGGCAGGAATCGTCGCGGTCGCACGCGGCGCCTCGCCGGGCGCGTAGTCGGTTTTCACATCGTTGACGTTTAGATTCTCAAGAGCTTCGTTTTCCGACGAAGCAGGCATCGTAATTGTTTTAATAGCAGGGACATACAGGAATTCTCCGCTTAGACTCGACTTTACGGTTTCCCCGTTTACGGTAACAACGGTTTCATCGCTGAAGGAATATCCGTCTTTTGGCTTCAGCATAAGAGAATACACGTACTCTTTCCCGCTTTTAAACTTTGTAATAGTCGGCAGGGAACCATGTGAGCCGTTATCGGAATACCAGGCAGCAACGGGTTCGTTGTTTTCAAATTCCTGCCAGCATTCATAAGCGATTTCGTATTTATCTGCATCGTAGTTAGGGACACCTGCCGTCGCCTGCGGACCAGTATCCAGCTGCCAATTGAAGTTCGTATTCTGAACATTGGCAAAGGAGATGGATTCCGATTCTGATTCCGCTGCCGGGATAACAAGGCACGCCCTCTCGTAGACATGGGTGCGGGTGTAGTAGTCATCCCGGATCTCGTTAATAGTGGGTTTCCCGGTCGCCTCGGTGTCTCCTTTAAAGGCGTCGTCCGGATCACCGATGATGATATTCCCGGGCTCTGTACCCGTATACGTAAGCTTGGATCCATCATAGGTGGTCGTCATCTTGGACTTATTCTCCTTGTACTCCGTAAAGTACTTCTGTTCCTCCTTCTGTCTCTGAATCTTGCTGATATCCAGGGTAAGCGTTGTTTTATTGCTCGCACTGTCATACGCCGCATGGACGATCAAGTCCCCCAGGCCGATAAAAGTCAAAGCGCTACCATCGAGAGCAGACTGGTCTCCATCTACAAGGGCAATCCCCTTCACATACTCAATCGTTTCTTCTTTCTTGATGTCGGTGTAATTGTTCCGCACCGTAATATTGACCCTAACGCCGCTGCCGCCAACAACATCGGTCACACCGCAGGGCATGATGGCGTCATTCGCCGGCGTGGCGGCGTTGTCGCTGGGAGTATTTTGTTCAGCGGGTGCCGCATCGTTGGATTCATCGGTGGCGCCAGTCGGGGCCGTCTGCTGAGGCCCAGCGGTGGCTTGCGCCGCCGGAGCAGCATCGGTTGCAGGCGCGGTCGAAGCAGCTGGTGCGGTCGTTGCAGCCGTATCCTCCGCAACCGTCGGCGTCACCGGAGCTGCGGCAACCTCATCCGTCCCAGCGGCGGGATCGGCGCATTCCGTCGCCAGCGCCACGCTCGGCAGCAGCAACTGACCGACCATAAGCGCACACGCGCCGGCGCAAGCTATTTTGGCACCCACACAACGCCAGGTACCGTGAACCAGCGAGCAGGTACGCTCGCGCTGGGTCTGCTTATCAAAGTGGCTTCCGTTCATAACGGCCTCCTTGGTCGAAAGGCTATACCACCACAAAGGCGCCTGTCCCCTTTGTGGTGGTCCTGTACAACCAAGATGTGCCAAAAGACTCCGTATGCCTAGGTTCGTAGATGCGAACCTAGGCCTCTACCTGCGAAAATACAAAGAGCCGCCGCAAGAGCATTTATGCCCACGCGGCGGCTGAAAATGGCTATGAAAGCTTGCGCTAGCGGTTGCGGCGCTTGGACGCGACGAAGCCGGCGCCGATGACGGACGCACCGGCAATGCCGAGGGCTGCCGCCGCCGTCGCAGCGTTGTCGCCTGTGGCAGCCAGAACACCGGAAGCGTTTTTGGCGCCGGCGGCAGTCTTGGTCGTAACGGTCTTGGTGACCGCCGTGGTGGTCTTTACGTCCTTGTCTACGGGCTTGAGGCCAGGCTTCTGCTCGTGATTGGGTATGGGGTCGGGATCGGGCTCCGGCGTCGGCTCGGGATCGGGAGTCGGCTCCGGCTCCTGTCCGTCTCCAAAATCAATCACTACATCATGGGCGACCTCGGCAGAACCGACGATATCCGTAATGGCAGACGAACCGGCAACACCGACGACCTGCCCGTTCTGGGAGCTCGGCCATTTCCCCGTATCAACAACCTTTTTCACATCGCGCACGGCACCGTCCGTCGGAATCGTAATCGTCGCGTTTCCTCGTAAATCAATCATTGCAGCACGGAACAGCGTCGCAGTCGCGTCGTTGCAGTTGATCGCATAGATTCCCGCAGTCGCGCCCGAGGCCTCAATCTTCGATTTGCGAATCTTGATACGAGGCGTTTCCGACCCGGTGTTTGCCTCTGCCATGATTCCAAAACTTTGATTGCGGACGACATCGATGCCGTTTGCAGCAGACAGGCTTCGAGACGTAAGATTCGACTCCTCGACAAGCATCCACACCGCACCGCTTTGCGAACGCGCGCTGATGCCCGCCGAGAGCGAAGCCGCACTGCCGGCGGAAAGCGCGACATCGGCTCCGTTGACGATTTTCATGAGGGTATTCTTTTTGATACCGACCGTATTGATGCACACGGAAACCTGCCAGGCATCGGCTGTCTTGATCGACAGGTTGGCGGCATCGATCGTGACGTCGCCCCCGTGCACGGAGACATAATCCGGTTCTTCCTGCTCGCCTTCCTGAGCAGCGTGTCTACTGGGAAGGTTATCGGCAAAGATACCGTAGGTGCCCACCGTTGGACGCCAAGATCCTTCCGCCGATTTTGCCTCGATTTTGACATCGGCGCCCTTATCGATCGTCACGCTGCCGGCCGTCGCGCGAATGCCCGTCGCACTGTTCACTGCGCCCGAAGCCGTCACGTTGACGTTGGCGCCGCTGATGGTCACATCGCCACCCGCATTGCCGTCGCCTTCCGCCGCAATCACATCGGTCTGGGCCGTCGCATTAAGGGTGCCGTCGCCGGTAATGGCAAGGTTGCCGTTCTTGACAGCAATAGCGCTCTGACCGGCATCGGCCGTGATGGTGTTGGTGCCCGCCACATCGATGGTGAGGTTGCCCTGAGCGCTGATGCCGGCACCGTCGTAGCCGTTGAGCTTCATGTCGTCGGCACCGTCCCAGGACCACGTTCCGGCATCGTCGCCGGCGGCAGTGCCCGCGTCGTACTGCGTGCCGCCCACGTTGACCCAGTCGGCGGCGAGCGCCACGCTCGGCAGTAGCAGCTGGCCGGCCATGAGCGCGCAGGCCCCCGCGCAGGCAAGCTTGGCGCCCACGCGACGCCATGTTCCGTGGGAGAGCGTGCACGAGTGGCCGTAGTCGATTGGGTTGTCATGGATTTGCTTTCGCATATGAGCCTCCTTGTCGTAAGGGGTGCTTCTATAACACCATGTTACGGGAAGATATCCGGATCCTGGGGCACAAATTCTCATGTGGCGCACCTGCCAGCGCAAAAGGCAACGAGCACGCTATTGCCAAGCGCGCCCAGAAAGGCCCACCCCCTACCGTCATGGTCTACAATCGAGGACACGATTATTCGTCCACCCGAAGGACCGTTCTTGAACCTGAGTAAGCCTAAAATCAACGCGCTTCTGGCACTCGCACTGTTTACCTTCGCCTTCCTTGCTGCCGAGTTTCGCTTCGATACCAATATCGGGCTACTCGCCGGTGCCGAACGCGTTGTGCTCGCACAGGGCTTTATCCTAGGCGCCAGCGTGATCGGCCTTATCGGATACGCTCCGCTGCTTGGGCACGCGCAGCGCAAAGGCCAGCCTCAGGCAGTTGTCAGTGCCGCCGTCCCCATCGCCATCTTGGGGTTGACTCAGATTCAGTCCCCCACGAGCCCGCTTGCGCTCGAGATTCTGGGATGCCTCGCATTCCTCGGTCTCGGCCTACTGGGCGGCGCGGCACACCATGCCTTTTCGTTGGCATTCCAGGATGACCCCAAACTCGCCACCGGCGCAGGAGCAGCCTATGCCGCGGGCATCCTGATGCAGTTCGTCACCAACCTGATTGATTGCGGTGGCATCGTCGAGCTCATCATTCTTGGCGCGGCAACGATCGCCATCTCCGCCCTCAGCGTCGTTCCCCAAAAGGCTGCTGAGTGCTCCAGCCCCGCCATCAATCCCTTTGTTGAGCCATCGCACGCCCTCGCCAAGCAGGCATGTTGGAGCATCGCGCTCGTCATGATTCTCGCCTGCCTGTTCTCTACTCTCGATAACGTGGTCACGTTCTCCAACGCCCACGGCACCATTGCCGTGCAGACCTGGCCGCGCCTCTTTTTGGCAGCGAGCGGCCTGGCCGCCGGCATCGTCTTTGATCTTGCCGAGCGTCGCTACATGGGACTCGTCATGTTCGGCGTCACGGTACTCTCCACTATTTCGATCTTAGCCGTCGAAGCAGGGGCCGATCCCATCCTGGGCCTCATTGTCTTTTACCTGAGCTCGGGCTTCTTCGTCACGTTCTTTACCGCCACGTTTACTCAGCTGGCACCGCGCATGCACGTGTCCGCCTTCTGGGCCGGCATGGGCCGTGCGGCCAATAACGTGTGCGCGTTCACCACGTCGGGCGTCTCGCTTGCACTTGTGACCTCTGGCAACGTCGCCCTCATCATGATCGGCGCGGTCGTGCTTCTCGTCGCCGCCTGCGCAGCATTCGTGGCAGCCGGCTTGTTCCGCCTGCCCCAAACCGAGCAGGAGCGCGAACATCAACAGCTTGCCGAGGAGGCGCTGGCAGCACCGAGTATCGAGGAGCAGCGTCAGGTCTTCATCACCGATCACGCTCTCACCCCGCGCGAAGTCGACGTGCTCATGGCCGTAACCCAGGACGAGCGCCCGCTCAAACAGGTCGCCGAGGAGCTTGGTATCTCGATGCGCATGGTACAGCGCCACCTGAGCTCCATTTATCAAAAGACCGACACGCAGACGCGCGCCGGTCTCACCAAGGCCTTCCCCTCGGCCTAAAACAAAAACCACCACAAAGGTGCCTGTGAACTGCCTCCCATTTC
>NZ_QRLE01000012.1:0-77501 GCF_003473055.1 Collinsella sp. AM13-34
CCTCCCATTTCCCGATGTCCAAGAAATGGGAGGCAGTTCACGGGTACGTTTGTGGTGGTTGCCTAAGCGCGGCCAAGTGTTTGGGTGGTTTTGCCTATGATGCCGAGATTCTTCTAGTTTCGTGTATATAGATATGCGAACATCATTAATTAGCGGCGCGACATCCGCGCAGATTGCTAATGAGGTAGCCTGTAATATAAGCTAGTGCTACCGCTCACCGCTAAATGCCCACCGTTCACAGCATTATTGCATTTGAGTTAAATGTTGTACAAATAATACGCTGGCGAATAAAAAAATAGCAATAGCTAAATTACCAGCAATTTAGTTTTATTTAAGGTAAATAAAAAACAGTCAATTTGAGCAAATGTCAAGAGCGCTGGATTACTGCTACAATAATGTCAGAATCTAGCACATAGATGTTTAAACAAGAAGTACAATACCATTACTAAGCGCGCGCAAATATCGGTTGCGCGTCCAAGCTTGATAGGGAAAGAGCAAGATCGCGGTCTCTTGGGGAGGAGACATCGATGAAAGCGAATTCAGACAAATCTAAGCAGAGTAATAAAGCGACGCGCCGTGTACTGGCAGGCGTTTTGTGCGGAGCCTCCGTGTTGAGCCTGGTACTGTCGCTCGTCATGCCCCCGATCTCGCAGGCCATTGCCAACGATGCCCAGACGGTTTCTGCCGAGGGAACTGTGATGGGGGGGGGGTTCCTCAAGTGAGTCTACTGATGTAGAAAACACCAACAATGGGGATACCGAAAACCAGATTAGCGACGACGGCGAGGGTGGCGAGACTGGCTCTTCAAATGACGTTGAGCAGAATCAGGCTGAGGATCAGCTCGAGGGCGAGCTGCAGGTCGAAGATGGTGGCTCGTCGAATGACGACGCCGTAATGGCAGCTGCAGAAGGCGGGCAAACCGAAACGGCAGCTAATGAGATAACTAGTGCTAATGACCTGGATAGCAAACTCAAGGCCGTTGGAGAGAATGGAACAGCCAGCTTTGACCTTACGATGGATGTTGAGTGCGGCTCAACAATCCAACTCGATAAGAGCGGCAGCAATATCACACTAAATCTAAACGGTCACAAGATTAAATATACGAATCAGAGCCAGCCCCTGTTTAACATCACCGGTGGCGCGACACTTACAATTAAGGATACGGTTAACGATTCTGATCCTGAGAAAACGAGTGAAAAAGTCGACGACGGCAAGCTGCTAGATGATCAGGGCCAGATTTTAGATCGCAACAATTATGGTAAAGAAGCAAAGTTGGGTTACGACGCCGATGGCATTCCGTCTAACCTTACCTACTATGTGACCCAATCGTCCCCGAGTGCAACAGACACAACCAAGACAACCGAGACGCTTTTCGAACATAGAGTCGAGATTAAAGGCGCCATCGTGGCATGCGGTGGCAATGAAAACCTGAAGCTCATCTACATCAACGGCGGTCATTTCAGTCTTGAGAACGGCGTGCTCACACAAGAGAAAGACTCCCATGTCCGAAGCCTGGTGTACGCGGAGAATAAGTCGACCGTCAATATGAACGGTGGTTACGTTTGTGGAGGTTATTGTCGGAACAATGGTGCCGGCGCAGGAATATCTGTCTACAATTCGCCTCTTAGCATTTCTGACGGCGTAATTGCCGGCAACCGCGCTCCTAGTGGCGGCGGTGTATATGCCAATGGGTCTGCAGTCACAGTGACCGGTGGCGTAATCTCCGGTAACAGCACGCTTAATAACATTGACGGATTTGGTGGCGGCCTCATGGCCGAAGGCGGCAGCGTTACTGTTTCCGGCGGTTACATTACGAACAATCGCTATGTCAAATTCTGCAGTAAGGATGGCTGGGGTTGTCATGGCGGCGCTGGGCTTGCTGCCAAAGAAGGCGCCCATGTCACCATTTCCGGTGGCCAGATTACTGGCAATTATTCTGAAGAAGCCGGTGGCGGCGTTTACGTTACCGATCAAGGGCGAGGCGGTTCTCGCAAGGATATGGCATGGCTCAAAATTACGAGAGGAATTATTGCCTCTAACGTGAGCTACAAATCTGAAGGTGCCGGCATCCGAGTGGGCCAGAAGGTTGACGCGGAAATAAAAGTTCCGCCAAATTCTAGTCCAGTCTACATCACTAATAACCACTGCATGTCTCGCTTTGACTGGGGCGGAGGCGGCATCTTCGTCCAGGGCTCTAATGAGACCGCATCTGATGCGGGTAGGCTATTTGTCTATAACTCCTATATAAGTAGCAATACAGCCGGTGGCTACGGTGGTGGCGTTGCGGTTTGCCCGACGGGTAAGACCTTGGTGACAGGCACCGACGGCACGGCGATTTTCGGGAATACTTCTGCCGAAAGAGAACAAAGCTATGAAAGTTATGAAAAAGGCAACAACGGCACCCCTCACCTATCTGGTGGCGGACACGAAAAAAACCAAGACTATGACGCGTACTGCAGCGATAAATTTCGCAACAACGGTCATGCTGATTTCTTTCTTGCGGCGAAAGAGAACAAAGAGCCAATCGCGGCGGTGATTGGCAAAATGCTCGGTGGCGGTGATGCCGAATACTCGGGAAGTAAAGAGCTTGCGCAAGCCATTACTATCCCCGCCAACGGTGGCGTGCAGGTATATAAGAGCATCGGTCTGAGCTCGGGAGTTCAAGCTGGAGACCCCGCTGCAACTACTGCGCAGAGTAAAGCGACAACGTTCATTACCGGCAATTATTCCTGGAACCATGGTGGCGGCATCATGTCGAATGGCGATCTGTACTTGGGTCAGCCTGCGGATACGTACGTCTACCCGAGCCTTAAGCTGAAGGCGTCTAAAACGCTGTCCGGCCGCGACCTCAAAGATGGGGAGTTCTCCTTTATGGTCTACCGCAAGGGTTCGGATGATCCTTTCGCTAAGGGGACATTCAATCGCGACGCTTGCACTGAGGTAGGAACTGCAAATAATAATGCAAACGGCAACATCACGTTTAACCTTGGTGAGCAGTTTGCAGCGAACAGTACGGCTGGCCCGATTACATACTATTTGGTTGAAAATGCTGGCACTGATTCCGACATCACGTACGACCCGGCCGTGTACGAGATTGTGGTGACGGTCGAGGACCATTCGACTGTGCTCATGTCTGTTCCGACTCGGGACGATCCGAACAAGACCATAGATCTCAAAATCCATAACTACGAGATCAAAGACGTGAGCGCGGTCGAGCATTCCAAGGGCGAAACTGACTCCCAGAACGTTGTTGTGGAACGAGATGCTACTGAGGGCTATTATTCGATTGTCGACCCCGGCAAGGGTAAGACCTTCACCAACAAGTACACTCCGTACACCTCCAGCGGCTCCTGGACTCCTAAGGCGACTAAGGTCGTTAAGGGTGGCGAGATGAAGGAGTTTACGCTTCAACTTGCGACCGACAAAGAGTTCACGGAGATCGTTCAGAATAAGTCGACCAAGACCGACGCTGGTAAGTCCCAGACCTTAAGCTTCGACGAGATTAAGTACGAACTAAAAGATCTCGAAAAACTCGCGTCCGACTCCACGGGCCGCGGTGCAAGCAATACCTTTACTTATTACGTTCGCGAGCAGCAGCCGACCACGCCGTTTACGAACTACACATACGACAAGTCGGTCTATCAGATTACGGTTAACGCGACTGACGACTCTAACCACCATATCGACGTCACTGCGACCTACAAGCAGATTCAGGATCGTGATGGCAAGCCAGTGACCAACGACACGGGCCGCGAACTCACTGAAAGTTCCACCCCCACCTTCACCAACACCTACTCCACCTCTTTGCCCCTTTCTGGTATGTCGGGCGTCACTCTGACGTACCTTGCCGGCGCGGTGGTGCTTTGCGCTGCTGCGGCCTGGATGCACATTCGTCGCAAGGCGAATGCGAAGGGAGGTAAGCGTCGTGAATAAGAAAGTTTGCTCCTTCCCGATCTTGTTTGCGCTGCTTACCCTCCTGATCGGCACCTGCGCGGTTGTGTTCCCCGCATCCGCGCAGGCCGCGCCGACCTCGACCGGTTCCATCACGGTGAGCGGCACCGTGGCGCGCAGCTACGACGCCTACCAGATCTTTAGCGCCAACGTCGTCGACGGCGACAGCGACGCCAAGATCGCCACCGACCTCGCCTGGGCAAGCGACGCCGTGCGCGACGCCGCGCTGCCTGTGCTGCACAGCGCCGGCATGCCCAATTCCCAGACCACCGCGCAGGAAGCTGCCGAGTGGCTCAACACCGATTCCCACCTTACGAGCGCGCTGAGCGCGCAGCTCGCTCGTTCCCTCCAGAGCTCTGGCGCCGAGCTCGCGGCCCTCAACGCGGGCACGGCGGCCGAGCTGCCCTGCGGCTACTGGCTCATCGTCGCCGACGACGACGCCATCGCCCAGGGCGAGGCCGGCACCGCGCCGATCATGGCCCTGGTGGGCGGCAGCGCCGTCACCGTCAAGCCCAAGGCCGCGACCCCCAAGGTGGCCAAGCACGTGCTGGAGGACAGCACCGCCGCATGGCAGAAGGCCGCCGACGCCACGGTCGCCGACGACCTGTACTGGCGCCTCTCTGCCACGGTCCCGGCGGGGCTCACGGCCTACGACACCTACGCGGTGCGGTTCGTCGACACCATGAGCGCGGGGCTCGACCCCTCCAAGGTGGCCGCGAGCATGCATGTATACGTGGCGGCGGGCGCGGATGGCACCTTCGACGCCGTCTCGAGCGGTAAGGACGGGCGCGCCGGCTCCGAGCCCGCGAAGGGCTGGACCGATATCACGGCCCAGTGCGCCACCAAGGTAGCGGCGGACGGCAAGACCTTCACCGTGCGCACCGGCGACCTGATCGCCGCGCTCGGCGGGGCCGACGCCTTTACCGCGGGCGCCCGCGTGGTCGCCGTGTACAACGCGCCGCTCAACAGCGCATGCAACCACGGCATCGCGAAGGGCAACCCCAACGAGGTCTACCTGCGCTACCCGCGCTCTCCCTTTGCCGACCAGTCCGGCGACGCCGGCTTCACCCGCACGCCGAGCGACGACGCGTGCGCCTACACCTGGGATCTCGCACTCACCAAGCGCGGCAGCGACGGCGACAAGCCGCTGTCCGGGGCGGTCCTGAGCATCGCCGACGACCGCGGTCGCACGCTGGCGGCCGACGGCACGTGGGACGCGCAAGGCAAGGCCACCGTCACCACGGGCGAGGACGGCCGCGTGACCGTCTCGGGCGTGGACTCGGGCAAGCTGGAGGTCCGCGAGCTCAAGGCGCCCAAGGGCTACGCCGCCTTTGAGGGCATGCGCGGCGTGACGGTCAAGGCCGAGGGCCTGGACGTCGACCAGGTGGCCGCCGCCAAGCCCAAGCTCACCATCACGGCCGAGTCGCCCCTGCGCGCCGACAGCGCGGACGGGTCGACGGGCAGCCTGGAGGCGTCGCTCATCAACACGCCCACCGGCACACCCCCTAGCATTACCACCGGAGGCTTTATGCCCTCGACTGGCGATATGGCAATGTACGCCGCGGCCGCCGCAGCGGTCGCCGGAGCCGCGCTCGTCGTGGTCGCGCTCCTGGTCAAGCGGGGAGGTGGCAGCCATAAAGAGTAGCTGGCAGCCCCACAGAGAGCGGGGCGAGACGTAGCGAAGTAGATGCTAAGACACAGACAGATGATGACCGATCGAATGAGAATCAAACGGAAAACGGAGGAAAAGAAGATGAGCATGAGCAAGAACATCGCACGCCTGGCAGTAACCGCTGGCCTCACAGCAGCGCTGAGCTTCGGCGGCGTGATGGCGCCCGTGACCATGGCGTTTGCTGAGGGTACGGGGTCGACCGTCACGTTCGAGGACGCCGATTACGCTGCGTCCACGACCTATAAGGGTATCCAGATCTTCAAGGCAAAGGTCACGACGACCGGTGGGAATACGACGGTGAGTAGCATCGAATGGGCCAGCTCCGATGCCCAAACTGCTGTCGTAAACGCCATCAAGAAAAAGGATGCATCCTACAAAAGCGAGAACGCACAGGATGCTGCCGATTGGCTTAGCACCAAATCTGAAGTTACCGGGACCGATTCGAAGGTTGCTAGCGACAACGTTCTCAGTCTAATTGCCGATGGCCTGAAGAACAGCACCACCTGGAAGGTGACGAGCGAGGGCAGTGCATCCCTTTCCGGACTCGGCGCCGGCTACTGGCTCTTCCTCACCGCTACTCCCGGTAAGCCTGCTGACAAGTCGACCGATGTGTCCACCTCTCCCGTCTACGCCGTGATCGACGGCGTGAACGCGACGACCGTTACGCCAAAGAAGGGCGTGCCTACTGTCGAGAAGAAGGTCCTCGACGATGCCGACGCCGCCGATGCCACCGACATCAAGGGCTCCAACAAATGGAATGATGTCGCCGATTCCCAGATCGGCCAGGAAGTTAACTACAAGCTTACCGGCACGATCGCCAGCAACTACGCTACCTTTGGCACGTATGCTTACAAGTTCACCGACGGGCTTTCCAATGGCCTTGACTATGTCAAAGGCTCGGTTAAGGTGTACGCGCTGAACGGCGAGACTTACAGCGAGATTGAGTCGAGCAATTATACCGTGACGGATGCTGATGCTAGCAACAACAACACGCTGACGGTCGAGTTCAAGACCGGAGACGGCAAGAAGGGCCTCAAGGACGTCGCGAGCGTGACCGCCGACACCAAGATCGTTGTCTTCTACAAGGCAAAGCTCAACGGCAACGCCGTGATTGGCAATGCAACCGACGGCAACAAGGGCGGTAACCCCAACACCGTCAAGCTCGAGTACTCCAACAACCCGTATGCCGAGGGCACGGGCGAGACGATCGAGGATACCGTCGCCGACTTCGCGTTCAAGCTCAACCTCAACAAGGTCGACCAGGGCACCGAGAGGGGCCTTGCGGGCGCCGTCTTCACCATCCAGTCCGCTGATTCGAACACTCAAGACCAGTATATCGCCTCGAAGGACGACCCCACCGCGGGCGTCGTCGCGGGCCAGCTCGTGACCGTTGCCGACGTCAACCACCTGCCTGACTACGTGACGTTCACGTCCGACAAAGACGGCAAGATCCCCGTCTCCGGCCTCGACGCCGGCTCCTACAAGGTGACCGAGGTCAAGGCCCCCGGCGACTCCTACACCAAGGCCAAACCCTTCACCTTCAAGATCACCCCGACGTATGACGCCGTGACCATGAAGGTGACGGAGCTTAAGGCGGAGGTTTCCGAGTACGACAAGGGCCGCAACGACATCGCCTTCGGTACGCTTGACGACACTGCCGGTGACAACAAACTGAACGGCACGGAAGGCGCCGGCACCAACGCCGCCACCGGTGAGATCACCATCAACGTCGGCAATACCAAGTCCGTCGGCCTCCCGCTGACCGGTCTCAACGGTGTGACCTTCACTTGGATCGCTGGTGGCGCGGTGCTGTGCATCGGCGTGGCGCACCTCATCCGCAGCCGTAAGCAGGCTGAGGAGTCCGAGCAGGAGTAAGGCTCACTCACCCATCCCTTTGGCAGGTGGGATGTGATGGCCATGAGACTTGCGGACACTTTTCTCGTCCATCCACGTTCTTGCTTTGCCATTCTCTTTTCGGGGCAGACTCCGCACTGGAGTCTGCCCCGTTCTTTTTGGACAACACAGGCAGCCTCCACCGTCCGATGCGGACTCATCCGTCATCGCGTTTCTTGACTCGTATGAGGTTCGGTTTAGGGTCCGTAGGCGCACGCGCGGTGCGGACGGTGGACGGCATTTGCGCCGCAACAAGCGCAAATAAGAATGCCCGGGGGTCGGATCCCGGGCATTTAACAAAAGCTGAAAACTAGGCCGCCCACGCTCCCAAACATTTACGCGGGGTGCGTCGTTTTCTATTGGTATTGTATCCCGAATCGCCCCGCCGATTCAGGACATTTTGAAAACTCAAATGTAGGCTTAGGCACGAACGGTATCTCTTTAATTCCGAAAATTATGTATAATTCCAATATGAACTGGAATCGAACGAAAACAATGGAAATGAACGAAGCGCTAATCTATTTACAAGAAGCACTAGGCCTTTCCGCCAAGACCAAAACTTGGCCTGGATCCGCACGCTTGCCGCTGCATCTGCGGACGATTGAGGTCCGCGCTGTTGACGCAAACGGTTTTTCGTTTTTGCTTGCAAGTCTGCCTACTGGCGTCGGGCTTCCCGAGGCTAAGAGAGTCTATAGTCAGCTAGCCTTGCGCGCGGAGACTCCTGTTGTCGTTTCGTTTCCTGATGCCGATGCACGTCAGCGCAAAGCATTGGTCGCACAAGGGATTCCGTTTGTTTGCCCCGGCAGACAGGCTTTTCTTCCATTTATGGGCACAGCCTGCACGGAGAGGGGCGGTGCCCGGTTTCGCAACCACGCGACCAAGATGTCACCCAACGCGCAGGCTGCCGCAATCTGGGGAGCAGCCCAGGAGCTATATCGTCCCTATGACCTTTGTCGTGCACTTGGGATCTCGGCAAGCCGCGCGAGTGAGGCCATAACCGAGCTTGTTGACAGGGGACTCGCGAGGCGCGAGCGTCGCGAGCGACGTGTCGTCGTGTTCCCTGTTGCCGTTGATCTTTTGCTCAGTGAGCACATGGCAGAGCTCTCCTCGCCTGTCTCGAAGGTCTTTTTTGCAAGGAAGACGCCGCAGATCGACTATCTTGTTGACGCCGGGGAGACGGCGCTCGCTGCGCGTTCGATGCTCGCTGCGCGTTCGATGCTCGCTGCGCCGGGCATGGAACAAAAGGCCGTCTTAAGAAGTGCATGGCGTCAACTGAGCGACCTCGAAGTCGCAGACGGGGAGTTGCCGGATAACGAAACGGCGATGATTCAAGTGTGGCGCTATGCACCCGTGTTTGCCGGCTCCTCCCGTGTCGACGACATTTCGCTTGCGCTATCTTTGGCGGCAATCGACGATGAGCGAATTCAGCTCGAAGTCGATCGCATGTTTGGAAAGGATTATCCATGGCAAGAAGCGCTGTAGAAGGTCTCCAAGAATTCGGACCGTAGGCGGTGTTTCGGTCCTAGCTGCGTTGTCCGGCGCATGAGCTCGCTAATCGGCTATTATTTGTTTAGACAACTTGAGCTGTAAAGGAGTGACCGGCGATGGTGCAGGGCGCCAAACATATGAAGAGCAATAACGCCGCGGACAACGGCGGCTCAAGCCCTCAGCCCAAACCTCAACCAAAGCCCAAGCGCCGTCGCAAGCGACTGCCGCGCTGGGCCGACCGGCTCATCACCATCGTCATCATCCTTATTGGCGTGGGCCTTATGACCTGGCCGTGGATCTTGGACCGGCTCGAGGCCTCGGGCGTGTTCAACCAGATCAGCACCGTGTCCAGCACCGTGGACGCGCTATCTGCCGAGGAGCGCGAGCGCATCCTGCTCCAGGCGCGCTCCTATAACGAGCAGCTGGCGGGCGAGGCCACCGAGCTTCCCGCCGACCAGATCGAGCCCTACGCTCAGCAGCTCATCTTTGACCGCGACCCCATGATGAGCTGGGTCGAGATCCCCTCCATCGACGTTAGTATGCCCATCTACCACGGCACGAGCGAAGAAGTCCTTATGGCGGGCGTCGGCCACCTGGAGGGCACGAGCCTGCCGGTGGGCGGCACCTCGACGCATTGCGTGCTCACCGCGCACTCGGGTATGCGCAACCTGAGCATGTTCGACGACATCCACTCGCTGGAGCCCGGCGACCTGGTGCTGCTGCACACCATGAACAAGACGCTCGCCTATAAGATGGTGGACTCCGAGGTGGTGCTGCCCGAGGAGATGGAGTCGCTGACTATCGAGCCCGGTGCCGACAAAGTGACGCTCGTCACCTGCACGCCCTACGGCGTGAACGACCATCGCCTGCTGGTGCATTGCGTGCGCACCAAGTACAACAAGAAGGACGTCGACAAGCAAAAGTCGCTGGCCGGCCGCCACTGGGGCAAGCGCGAGTTTGCCGTCCTCATCGTGGTCATAGCCATTGTGCTGTTGCTGCTGGACATCGTGATCCACGCGGTCCGCAAACGCCGCAAGGCCAAGGCCTCGGCATAAGACATTCTCCAGAACCACCGCAATGGGGACAGGCATTTTTGTGGTGGTCGGGGCTTTCAAACCATCACAACATTCGATGAAAATCGCGATTTTGGCGAAAAGCGTCGAATGTTGTGATGGTTTTCGTTGTGGCGTAGACGGTCTTTGTTTCGGGCGGGAGGGTTTTCGCTACGGACGGTGCGGTTTCGCTGCAGAACCGTCAGCCCGCCGCCTGCCAACCGCCGCCCTCGTTACGTTTTCGCTGCATTTGGGTAAAGCACCTGCTCCAAGCGGCGTTGGCTTGTATACTAGAGCGGTTTATCTGTTATGCGGAAGGGAGCGCCTATGGCACTCAGCGAGAAAGACGTGCGCGGCATCGCCGAGTACGCAAAGATCGCACTGACCGATGACGAGCTCACCCAGATGACGTCCTACATGAACGACGCCGTCCAGATGCTCGAGCCCGTCTTGCAATATGACTTGCCCGACGTGGAGCCCACGTTCCATCCCATCGGAAGCCTGTCCAACGTGATGGGCGATGACCTGCGCGAGCCCGAGCGCGATTTGCCGCTCGACGTCGCGCTCGAAAACGCCGGCAGCGCGCGCGACCGCTACTTCCGCGTGCCGTCCATTTTGGGAGAGGGGGAGAGCGAGTAATGGCGCAGAGCTTCGATTCCCTTACCGCCGCCCAGATCGCCGCGGGCGTTGCCGCCGGCGACTTTACCGCTACCGAGGTGGCCCAGGCCTCCCTTGCCGCCATCGAGGCGCGCGAGGGCGGGGTCCAGGCATTCCTGCAGGTGGCGCCCGAGCTCGCGCTCGAGGCCGCTGCGCGCGTGGATGCCGACCGTGCCGCAGGCAAGCCGCTGCCCCCGCTCGCGGGCGTGCCGCTGGCCATCAAGGACAACATGAACCTCGTGGGCACGCGCACCACCTGTGCTTCCCGCATGCTCGAGGACTACCAGAGCGTCTACACCGCCACCTGCGTTCAGCGCATGCTCGATGCCGGCTGCCTGCCCATGGGCAAGGCCAACATGGACGAGTTTGCCTTTGGCAGCTCCACCGAGAGCTCGGCGTTCCACCGTACCAACAACCCCTGGGATACCGAGCGCGTGCCCGGCGGCTCCTCGGGTGGCTCCGCTGCCGCTGTCGCCGCGGGCGAGGTCGCGCTCTCGCTGGGCTCGGACACCGGCGGCTCCATTCGCCAGCCGGCGTCGCTGTGTGGCGTGGTGGGCTTTAAGCCCACGTATGGCGCTGTGAGCCGTTACGGCGTGGTTGCCTTTGGCTCGTCGCTCGACCAGGTGGGCCCCTTTGGCCGCACGGTCGAGGACGTCGCGCTTGCCATGAACGCGCTCACCGGTGCGGGCCACGATTCGTACGACTGCACCAGCCAGGACTGCGCCGTCGACTTTACCGAGCATCTCAACGACAGCATCGAGGGCAAGCGCGTGGGCATCATCCCCGCGTTTATGGAGGCCGAGGGCCTGACGCCCGAGGTCAAGGCCGCTGTTCAACGCGCCGCCCAGGAGCTGCAGGACCAGGGCGCCGAGCTGGTCGAGGTCGACCTGCCGCACCTGGACGCCGCCATTGCCGCCTACTACGTCATCGGCCCGGCCGAGGCGTTCTCCAACCTGGCCCGCTTCGACGGCATTCGCTACGGCTACCAGGAGGAGGGCTGCGCCAACCTGTCCGACCAGAGCTCGCTGTCGCGCGCCCACGGCTTTGGCGCCGAGGCCAAGCGCCGTCAGATGCTCGGCGCCTACCTGCTGAGCTCGGGCGTGTACGACAAGTACTACTACGCTGCGCAAAAGGCCCGCACGCTCATCACACAGGACTACGACGCCGCGTATGCCAAGGTGGACACCATCCTCATGCCCGCCTCGCCGCGCACGGCCTTTAAGTTTGGTGAGATCAGCGATCCCACGCAGATGTACCTCTCCGACCTGTACACCATTTCGCTCAACATTTGCGGCAACGGCGGTATCTCGGTGCCGCTGGGCCTGGGCGAGGATACTCAGCTGCCCGTTTCTGCCCAGCTGGTGGGCCCGGCGTTTAAGGACCGTCAGCTGCTCACGTTTGCCCGCGCCCTGGAGCGCGGCTTTGCCGATGCCGCCACGGGCGCGCCCGTGCTTTCCGTCGCGCCCGATTTTGCCGGGAAGGGAGGCGAGCTGTAATGAAGGAGCTTTCCGAGGTCCTGCAGGATTGGGAGGCCGTGATCGGCCTGGAAATCCACACCGAGCTCACCGCACTCGATACCAAGATGTTCTGCAACTGCAAGCTTAGCCACGATGACGAGCCCAACGCCAACGTGTGTCCGGTGTGTCTGGGCCTGCCCGGCGCCCTGCCGGTGCCCAATAAGCGCGCCATCGAGAGCATCGTCAAGGCCGGTCTCGCCACCAACTGCGAGATCCAGCGCCACTCGATGTTCTACCGCAAGCACTACTTCTATCCCGATATGGCCAAGAACTTCCAGACCACGCAGGGTCCGGTCGCCTTTGCCATGTACGGTCACCTTGATCTGGATGTGACCGGTCGCGGTGCCGCCGAGCGCCCCGACTGCGCGTTTGGCGAGGCCGAGGCCCAGAGCCTGGCGAGCGCCTCGGCCAACGCCGAGGGCCTGTCCACGTCCATGACGTCGACCATGCGCGAGGGCAACCAGCGCGCCGGTCACCTGGCCAGCTATGATGCGTCCAACTTGCAGATGCCCGAGCGTCGCGAGGACGGTTCCTACACGGTGCCCATTCGCATCCTGCGCATCCACATGGAGGAGGACGCCGCCAAGATGGTCCACGTGGGTGGCGCCGAGGGCCGCATTACCGCCGCGGCCGAGTCGCTCGTCGACTACAACCGCTGCGGAACGCCTTTGATTGAGCTCGTGACTGAGCCCGATCTGCGCACGCCCGAGGAGGCTCGCCTGTTTATGGAAAAGCTCCGTCGCATTTTTGTGACGCTGGGCATTTCGGACTGCTCCATGGAGAAGGGTTCCATGCGCTGCGACGGCAACGTGTCGCTGCGCCGCCGCGGCGAGACCAGGCTGGGCACCAAGACCGAGCTCAAGAACCTCAACTCGTTTAAGAGCCTGCACGACGGCCTTGCCTACGAGATCTGCCGCCAGGCCGAGGTGCTCGAGGAGGGCGGCATTATCTACCAGGAGACCCGTCACTGGGAGCCCAGCCGCAAGCGCACCGTGGTCATGCGTGTGAAGGAGACGGCCGACGACTATCGCCTGTTCCCCGATCCCGACCTGGCGCCGTTCGACCTGGACGATGAGTTCATCGACCGCTGCCGTGGCGAGATTCCCGAGCTGCCCGATGCCAAGCGCGCCCGTTTTGAGGCCGATTTTGGCATTAAGGCGGCCGATGCCGAGCAGATCGCCGGCGACCCGGAGTTTGCTGAGTTCTTTGAGGCCGCTGCTGCCGGTATGGCCGGCAAGGAGGCCCAGACGGTCGCAAACTTGCTGGTGAACGAGATGATCGCCTACCTTAAGGGCGCGGGTGTGTCGCTGGCCGAGTCCGGCATCGCGCCGGATCAAGTGGCGGCGCTGGCCAAGCTGCTGGCGACCGATGCCATCAGCTCCAACCAGGCGCACGAGGTCTTTGAGGCCATGGCCCAGACCGGCGACGACCCCAACAAGATCGTCGACGAGCGCGGTATGCGCCAGGTGAGCGACGCCGGCGCGCTGCAGCCGATTGTGGACGAGGTACTGGCTAACTGTGCCGATCAGGCGCAGCAGTATCGTGACGGCAACCAGAAGGTCATCGGCTTTTTGGTGGGCCAGTGCATGAAGGCAAGCCGCGGCAAGGGCAACCCGAAGCTCTTCAACGAGTTGCTGAGAACGTCGCTCTCGTAGCTGCGAGGCCGGGGAAGCCCCGAGTCGCCGGGGTATTTCCTCCAAATTTCAAACAGTCCTATGCAAGACGAAGGCCACGTTTAGTGGCCTTCTTTGCATGCGGAACTCATTTGGAGCAAACACCCCGGCGACTCGGGGCTTCCCCGGCCAGACGACTCGGCCGTTCGGGTCAGGCGGGGCTGAATGGAATAGAGTGAATGGGCGTGCCGTCGGCACGCCCATTGTTTTGAAGGGAACTCATTGAGAGGCAAGGCCCTGCGCCCGGCCCCTCGGTTCCGTAACGACTCGGCCGTTCGGGTCAGGTAGGCTGAATGGAATTTGGTGAATGAGGGCGCCGTTGGTGCCTTCATTCTTTATATATGTTGGGAGCGCCAAGCGGTGGGGGTGGTGCCGGTGTGTTGCTTGAAGGCTTGGGCGAAGGCGGCCTGCTGAGGGTAGCCTAGACGCTCTGCGACCTGCGCTATCGTGAGCGAGCTATCGGCCAAAAGGTCCTGTGCTCGCTCCATACGGCGTCTGCGAATGTAGGCACCCAGGGACTCGCCGGTTTGGGCCTTAAAGGTGGCGCATAGCTTGGAGCGGCTTGTGTAGAGCCTCTCGGCTACCTCGTTGATACCCACACGTCTGCCTTTGTCGAGCGCGCGCTCAATCATTGCCGTTGCTTCTTCGGCAATGGTTATGCTGGCGCGTGTGTCTGCCGCCCGCCGCGCCTGCTTGTGGGCCGCGCGCGAACAGGCGAGCTCCGCGACCATGGTCTCCACGATGCCTTGCATATAGACGTGTCCGCCTACGGTGCGGGCGCGGTCCTCGTTAATCCGGCGCAGCGTGTGGCAGATGGCAGACGTCGCCTCCTCGTGCCATGACTCGGCAAACGCTTCAAAGACTCCTACGAACTCAGTGGGATACCGATGCTCCAGCTCGTCAAAATACCCGGGCAAAAAGAGCACCGAGCGCGAGTGATAAAGCTGCCCTGCAAACAGCGGACTTAGCTCCTCGCCGCAGCTATCTTGGATAAAGCTGCACACCGCGCTGTTCGGCCACGGTCCATGCAGGGGTTTAAGGTTCGCAGGCGTTATGCCGGCTTCGGGCATGCACATGAGCGTGGGCGCGCTGACCTCGCTCACGCACGCGTACGGTTCGGGTGTGTATTCGGCCAGGTACATATCGTGCGTCGGGGTAATGTAATGCTCCATGACGATGCAGGCAGGGGAGAGGGGCATGATCCATGCGCGTCCGTGCGCCCGATCGTTTGCCACCTCGCCGGTAAAGACGGCGCCCTTGCCGGTAAGCTCCAGGCCAAACTGCTCAAACTGCGGTGCATAGAGCTCGGTTATGTCGGTCGCTGCCCGCCGTATTTGCAAAAGCGTCCCTTTCCTTTGCAGAAACGTCCACGCCTGGCTCGATTGTGAGCCATGGCTAACACATCAATGATAAGTTCATTACGGTTAACTCTCAAGCCGTTAGAAGGGAATCTCATGGCAAAGGGGTCAAAAAGGGAAGGCGGCGGTATCGGCGAGCTGCTTGCATATGCCGGCGACCGCAAATTCCTAACGTATTTGGGCATGGCTCTCTCGGCGCTCTCGCAGCTGCTGAGCTTTGGCCCGTACGTGTGCATTTGGCTTGTCGCGCGCGATCTGATCGCCGTGGCACCTAACTGGAGCGAAGCCTGCGACATCGCGACGTATGGCTGGTGGGCCGTGGGGTTTGCGCTGGCAAGCATCGTGGTCTATTTCGTGGGGCTCATGTGCACGCACCTGTCTGCGTTTCGCTGCGCGTCCAATATCCGCAAGACTACGAGCGAGCACCTGCTTAAGCTGCCGCTTGGCTACTTTGACACACACGCCACCGGTGAGCTGCGCCGTATCGTAGACGGATGCGCCGCCTCCACCGAGACCCTGCTCGCGCACATGCTACCCGATATCGCCGGCGCCACCGCCATGGTCGCAGGTCTGCTCGTGCTGCTTTTCGCCCTCGATTGGCGCTTGGGCGCGGCATGCCTTATCTCGGTCGCCGTTTCGCTTGGCGCCATGGCCACCATGATGAGCGGCAAGGGCGCCGAGTTCATGAAGGCCTACATGGGCGCGCTGGTCAAGATGAACAAGACCGGTACCGAATACGTACGCGGCATTCCCGTGGTCAAGGTGTTTCAGCAGACGGTCTATTCCTTTAAGGCGTTCCACGACGCGATCGCCGAATACGCCGACATGGCACAAAGCTATGCGGGCACGTTTTGCCGAGGTCCGCAGGTACTCAACCTTACCGCGCTCAATGGTCTTGTGACATTCCTGTTGCCCGTGGCGTTGCTGTTGGCGCCGGGCGAGAAGGACTTCGCGCATTTTATGGCCAACTTCACGTTTTACGCGATATTTTCGGCCGTGGTACCGACGGCCATGACCAAGCTCATGTTTGTGGGCGAGGCCTCTCAGATGAGTGCCGATTCGCTGGCTCGAATTCGAAGCGTCATGGATTCCAAGCGGCTCTCCGTGCCCGCGCAACCCAAGCACCCTGCCGGCGGCGACGTGCGATTTGAGGACGTGAGCTTTACGTACGAGGGTGCCGAAGCACCTGCCGTTAGCCATGTGAGCTTTAACGTTTCCGCGGGTAGCACCCTCGCCCTGGTGGGTCCCTCGGGCGGCGGTAAGTCAACCTGCGCCAGCCTGATCCCGCGTTTTTGGGATGTTTCTTCGGGTCGAGTGCTCGTAGGCGGTGTGGACGTTCGCGACATGGACCCGCACGAGCTTATGGACCAGGTTGCCTTCGTGTTTCAGACCAACCAGCTGTTCCGACAAACACTTGCCGACAACGTGCGCGCCTCCAAGCCCACGGCCACTGACGACGAAGTGCGCGCGGCCCTCTCCGCGGCCCAGTGCGACGATATCGTGGCCAAGCTTCCACAGGGCATCAATACCATGCTCGGCCCCGGCGGAGCATATCTTTCGGGCGGCGAGGTCCAGCGCGTGGCACTCGCCCGCGCGATCCTTAAAGACGCGCCTATCGTGGTGCTCGATGAGGCCACGGCGTTTGCCGACCCCGAGAACGAGGCGCTCATCCAGCGCGCCTTTAGCAAGCTGGCGGCGGGTCGCACGGTCATTATGATCGCGCACCGGCTTTCGACCGTGGTGGGGGCCGACAAGATCGTGGTGCTCAACCAAGGTAGCGTGCAGGAGGCCGGCACCCATGCCGAGCTGCTGTCCCAAAAGGGTCTATACGCCAAGATGTGGGCTGAATACGAACAGGCCGCGAGCTGGAAAATCACTGCAGCGACCGCGGATGCCGCCGTCACGAAGGGAGGCGAGGCCTAAATGTTCGCCTCATTCCAAAAGAAGTATTTCCTATCCGATAAAGGCGTCGCCGGCGTAAAACGCGGCATTTTCTGGACCACGCTCACCAATCTCATTACCATGGCCGGCATGGGCTTATTGTTCCTGGTCATGGCCGGTTTTGTCGAGCATCTTGCCAGCGGGGCCGATCTGCCGGGCGCACTGCCCATTGTGGGTGGTCTTGTTATCTTTTTTGCGCTGCTCTTTGCCTCTAATTGGCAGCAGTACTATTACACGTACTGCATCTTTTACGAGGAGTGCGGCAAACAGCGCATGGAGATCGCCGAGCGCTTGCGCAAACTGCCGCTGTCGTTTTTTGGTCGTCGTGATCTGGCCGATTTGACCGAGACCATCATGGGCGACGTTCAGACCATGGAGCATGCTTACAGTCATGTGCTGGGAGAGCTCTGGGGCGCCATCATCGCAAGCGCCATCGTGTTCATATCATCGCTGTTCTTTTGCTGGCAGCTGGCGATAGCGGCGTTCTGGAGCGTGCCCGTGGCCTTTGCAGTGCTGTATCTAACGCGCGGCCCCATGGCCCCGGTGTTCGACCGCGTGCGTGCCGAGAAGGTCAAGGTCACCGAGGCCATCCAGGAGACACTCGACTGTGTGCGCGAGATTCGCGCTACCAACCAGGAGGCCCATTATCTCGAGGGACTCAATGCCGTCATCGACGCCGAGGAGCGCGAGACCACCACAGGCGAGCTCGCTAGCGGGCTTTTGGTCAATTCCGCTTTTGCCATCCTGCGCCTGGGGATTGCCACTACGTTGGTCACGGGCGCCGCGATGGTCGCCTCCGGCCAGGTCGACTTTTTGGTGATGTTTGCCTTCCTGCTTATGGTGAGCCGCATCTATGCGCCCTTTGATCAGGCGCTGATGCTGATGACCGAGCTGTTTGCCGCCGAGTCGTCGGCCAAGCGCATGCGCTCCATCATGGAGGAGCCCATAGCGCGGGGCAGCGAGAAGTTTGAGCCCGTGGGCCATGACGTGGTGTTCGATCACGTGGCATTTAGCTATGGTGCGGGCGAGGACGGCCGTGCCGGCGAGAAGGTCTTGACCGACGTGAGCTTTACCGCCAAGGAGGGCGAGGTCACGGCGCTGGTCGGTCCTTCGGGCTCCGGTAAGTCCACGGTGAGCCGCCTGGCCGCGCGCTTTTGGGACGCCACCGAAGGCACGGTCACCGTGGGTGGCGTGGATGTTGCGAACGTGGACCCCGAGGTGCTGCTGCGCGACTACGCCATTGTGTTCCAAGATGTGCTGCTCTTTGACGATACGGTGATGGGAAACATTCGTCTTGGCCGTCGCGATGCCACCGATGAGGAAGTGCTTGCCGCCGCGCGTGCCGCCAACTGCGACGAGTTCGTAAGCCGCATGCCGCAGGGATATGACACTATGATTGGCGAGAACGGCTCCAAGCTCTCCGGTGGTGAGCGCCAGCGTATCTCCATCGCCCGTGCGCTGCTCAAAGACGCGCCGATCGTGTTGCTGGACGAAGCGACGGCGAGCTTGGATGTGGAGAACGAGACCGTGGTGCAGCAGGCGCTCTCCCGCCTGCTTGCAGGCAAGACGGTTATCGTGATTGCCCACCGTATGCGCACGGTGGAAAATGCCGACAAGATCGTTGTGCTCAAGGATGGCGTGGTAGCCGAGCAGGGCGCTCCGGCGCAACTCAAGGCGGCAGGTGGAGAATTCGCCCGCATGGTGGCGCTGCAAAAGGAAGCAGCTACCTGGCAGTTGTAAGAAGGGGCAAAGGGACAGTCCCTTTGTCACATTGACAATCGGTTACTCCGCATCGTTAATTTTCAAAAGGTTAGCCATGGCTGACCTAGATAGTTAGATAAAATTGAGATATTTCAAAAGCGTGCTCGAGCAAACTTGTTTACTCGGGTGCTGAGGCACCATGCCGCGTCCAATGCGGCAAAAGGGAGAAGCAACATGAAGAAGTCGACGTTTAACACCCTGCTTGTCGGTGGCGGTTTTCTGCTCGGTACGGCCGGCATCAAGCTGCTCACCAGCGCTCCGGTAAAGAATGCCTGCGTGCAGGGTATCGCGTGCGGCATGCGCATCAAGAACGGCTACCAGGACATGGTCGAGCAGGCCAAAGCCGAGGTCGACGACATGGTTGCCGAGGCTGCTTACATCACCCAGAGCGAGGCCGCTGCTGACGAGGCAGCCGAGTAACGCTCCCAGGCACAAACTATGAGATTCTCGATTATTAGCGAGATCCCCGGCAGGACCCGTCTTCAATTGGCGGGTCCTGTGCCAGAGAGCGATCTCGATGCACTTCTTAAGCTTGGCGGCGACATCGACGGCGTGCACAAGGTGCGCGTATATGGCCGTATTGGCCAGATGGCGCTCGAATACGACGAGCAGCGTCGCGCGGCCGTGCTGGCCGCCGTCGGTGCGCTCGACGCTCAGGCCATTGCCGACGCAAAGACAGGCTACGTGATGCAGCTTGAGCCACGCAAGCACAAGCTCGTCATGGACCTTGCCACACTTATCGGTGCCCACTACGCGCGCCGCTGGTTCTTGCCGACGCCTCTGCGTGCGGTGTTTGTCGTGGCCGGTTACATGGCATTTTTGCGCGCTGCCCTTCATGAGCTCGCGCGGCCGCGCCTGACCGTTCCCGTGCTCGACGCTTCGGCCATCGGTATCTCGTTTGTCAAACGTGATGTCGACACCGCGGGCCAGACGATGTTCCTGCTCAACGTGGGCGAGCTGCTCGAGGACTACACCCGCGCCATGAGCGAAAACGAGCTCATCAACTCGCTGCTCGACGTGCCCGATAAGGCGCAAAAAGTGGTCGGTGACACCGAGGTAAGCGTTGCCGCCACCGAGCTTGAGCCCGGCGACTTGGTAGCCGTGCGCACTGGCATGTCCATTTGCATCGACGGTGTTGTCGAGCAGGGGAGCGCTATGGTCAACCAGGCGACCCTGACCGGCGAGCCGCTGGCCGTTGAGCGCAGCGTGGGCGACGACGTGTTCGCCGGAACCGTCGTGGAGGACGGCAGCATCTTGGTGCGCGTGCGCGCCAACACGGCGCAGACCAAACTGCGCTCGATCGTCTCGCTCGTGCAGACGGCCGACTCGCTCAAATCCGAGGGCCAGTCGCATATGGAGGACCTCGCCAACAAGATCGTTCCGTGGAACTTCCTGCTCGCGGGCCTGGTTGCGCTTACCACCCGTAGCCTCATCAAGACCTCGGCGGCGCTGATGGTCGACTACTCGTGCGCACTCAAGCTTACGGGTTCCGTTGCCGTCATGACCGCTATGAGCGATGCTGCCAAGATGGGCGTCATGGTCAAGGGCGCGAAGTACTTTGAGTCGTTTGCCAAGGCCGACACCATTGTGTTTGATAAGACTGGCACGCTTACCGAGGCACAGCCGCGTCTTGCCTGCGTGCTCACCACCGATGGCTGGAGCGAGGACGAGGTCCTGCGCCTTTCCGCTTGCTTGGAGGAGCATTTTCCGCATCCGGTGGCGCGTGCCGTGGTCAACGCCGCCCGCGAGCGCGGGCTCGAGCACCGCGAGCGCCATGCCGCCGTCGAGTACATCGTGGCGCACGGCATCGCTTCGTCCATTGAGGGGCGTCGCGCCATCATCGGTTCCGCGCACTTTGTATTCGAGGATGAGGGCGCGCAGCTCGAGTCCGACATTAAGGAGCAAATCGAGCTCCAGATGCAGGGCCTGTCGCCGCTGTATCTGGCGGTCGATGGCAAGGTCGTCGGCGTGCTCGGCATCGAGGATCCGCTCAAGCCCGGGGTCCGTGAGGCCATCGCCGACCTGCATGCGCTGGGCGTCAAGCACGTGGTCATGCTCACGGGTGACTCCGAGCGCACGGCCGAGCGCATCGCGCGCGAGGCGGGCGTCGACGAGTTTAAGGCCGAGCTGCTGCCCGAGGACAAGTACGCGTATGTAGAGCGAATTAAGGGCGAGGGGCGCCACGTTGCCATGGTGGGCGACGGAGTCAACGATTCGCCGGCGCTCGGTTTGGCCGACGTGGGCCTGGCGATGGGTGGCGGAAGCGACATCGCCAAGGAGGTCGCCGATATCATCCTGACCGATACGGATCTGGCCGCAATCGTGCGCCTGCGCCGCATGAGCCAGGGCCTCGTTGATCGTCTGACGAGCTCCTATTCTAAGGTGATGCTCACCAACTCAGCGCTCCTGGCGCTGGGCATTACCGGCGCGATTACCCCGCAGGCGTCGTCGCTGCTGCACAACGGCTCGACGATTGCCTACAGTCTGAGCAACGCGAAGGCTTACCTGCGTTAGCAGACGTGTTCGCCCACGTTATCTGGCCTGCGCCCAGACGGCATTTGTGTCGTCTGGGCGCAGGCCTTTTGCGTTTGGATGCCAACGTATGGGTTGATTCGTTTTGCGTCGACCATGCCGAGTCGCTTGCCGCGCGTGCGTTTATTGGACAGGCGACGGAGACGGGGGCATTGCTGTTCTTTCCGGTGCATATCGTCAAGGACGTGCTGTACGTTGTCCAACACGAGCTGAAGCGAAGCGTTCTTGCCAGTGGGGGAGCGCTCGACGAGGCGTCTGCCCGTGCAATTGGCGATGCGGCGCTGGCGTTTGTTCGGAACATGACCGAAAACGCCACGGCCGTGGGCGCAGATGCGTCGGACCTTTGGCTGGCCGACAAATACTTAGCGCTCCATCGCGATTACGAAGACAACTTGGTGCTCGCCGCGTGCAAGCGCGCGCAGGTCGATTACTTGGTAACTAACGATCGCAAGCTGCTCGAACATGCCGATCTTGCAGCAAAGACACCTCGTCAAATGATGCCGATTCTGGCTTTGGCCGAACGCGGCGGCGCGGCTATCGGTTGACGCGAACTGTTTGCGGGCCTCTTGGACGACGATGCGCCAAGGGACCCGCGCCTGCTATTTACAAAAGCTCGGCCTTAATGGCGGGACTTTCTGCGAGCTGTTCGGCTGCCTTTTCGTCGGAGCTGTCGAGTGCTGCCAGGCTGCGGTAGACCCACTCGTTGACCTGGGTGTTCTTGACGCCTGCGGTCTGCATGAGGGCACCTACCTCGCGGATTGCTGCGAGCAGATCGGCTTTGGGACCCGCGAGCTCGACCTCGATGCCGTGGTAGGCGGTCACGCCACGGTTCTCGCTCACGTGGTCGATAAAGCCCTCGACGGTCTCAAGCTGCTGGGCAAGAGCTGCATCATCGGCAGCGTCCAGCGCGACGAGTGCGTTCGATACCGTGAGGGCGGGATGTCCGCAGGGGACAAAGCCCTCGATGACATCCATAGCTTCGGTAATGGTTGAGCCCAGGCCTGCGAGGGCATTGACGAGTTGCTGCTTGGTATCCATAACGGTCCTTTCGACGGGTCAATTCTGCTTGGCGAAAATATACGTGACGCGATCGGTAGCAAAAGTGCGAAGTGCGGCGCACATTGGCGTCTTCACAGCTCGTGCATAGAACAGCTGTCTGCCTTTAGAACGTGGTAAGATAGCTATCCACGAGCGGGGTTCACCCCGCGTGTTCCTTGAAAAGTCGACGGTTATCGGGTGTTTGCAGGCCCGATACCATCCAGACTTTCCCGACATCCGGGGGCGACTGGTTTCGACACGATAGCTCTGAGAGAGGAAGCAAGCCGAGGTCTCCTCGCCTCGTTAAACAGGGGTACCGTCAAATTGAATTGACAACAACTCTTCTTTCGAGCCTATGGCTCTCGCTGCTTAATTTATAGCGGCGCGTCAACCCGGTGATTTCCCCGACACCGGCGCGACGTCATCTTAGGGGAATGCTCCTGCGCACGTAATCGGTATGGCGTGGGCTAAGATCGAACCGGTTGGGATGCCGCGAGCGTGTCGCTGCGCGCAAAGCGTCCGAGACTAAACCAGCGACTGAGCTTGGAGATGCCAATCAGGGGGCTTTCGTGGACCGGAGTTCGATTCTCCGCGCCTCCACCAATAGTTACAGGCAGGTAGATATTCGTATCTACCTGCCTTTTCATTTCTAGCCCGTACCGCGGAGAATCGAACTCTGTGCAGGGCGCGAGCGTAAAGAAAACGCGTAAGCGTTTTTAGCCCGCGGGCGAGGACGCCGGCAGGCGGCCGAAGCCGGTGCGTGTTCGCGAAGCAAACACGCGGATTCTCCGCGCAAAGCCCCAACCCAAAACAGATGTGCTGCCGATGGTATTTCAGCTAGCCATGCCCAGCACCAACGGATTCCCCCACCCGCGGAGAATCGAACTCTATGCAGGGCGCGGGCGTAAAGAAAACGCCTCAGTGACGCAGAGTGGGACGCGCTTTCCCAATGGCAGCCCAGGCGGAAAGCCCATCCCGGAATCCGCGCTCAGACTGGGACGTAGTTTCCGGATGACACATCAAACGGAAAGCGCATCCCGGAATCCGCGCTCAGAACGGGACGCGCTTTCCCAACGGCGGTCCAAGCGGAAAGCGCATCCCGTAATCCCGCCTCAAACTGGGACGCACTTTCCGCTGCACCTGCCGCCTCGAAAAACCTGCGCGCCCTCCATTCCAAAACTGGGTAGAAGAAAGCCAAAACGCAATCGCAGGAGGTCAATATGACTGCAGAAGATAAGGCAAAGAACGCCGGCAAGGTCGCGCTCGTCTTGGAGGGTGGCAGTTTTCGTGGGCAGTTTACCGCCGGCGTGCTCGACGTTCTCATGGAGGCCGGTGTCGAAATTCCGGCGGTGTACGGCGTCTCGGCCGGTGCGCTCAACGGCGTCAACTACAAGTCGCACCAGATCGGCCGCACCAACCGAGTCAATTTGACCTTCTGCAACGACAGCCGCTACATGGGCGCCGCGTCGTTTGCGTCCACGGGTTCCATCGTGGGTTACGACTTTATCTTCAACGACGTCCAGGACCGCCTGGATCCTTTTGATAACGAGACGTTCGACGCCAGCCCTATCGAGATGTACGCCGTCGCGACGGACATGCTGTTTGGAACCGCTGCCTACCTGCCGGTCAAAAGCGCCGTGCTCGACCTCGACGCCGTGCGCGCCTCGACGTCGCTGCCGCTGGTGACGCCGCCGGTCGAGATTGACGGGCACAAATACGTCGACGGCGGCGTGGCCGATTCGGTTCCTATCGAGCATGTGCTCGAGGAGGCGGGCTTCGACCGTGCGGTCGTCATCGTCACCCAGGACCGCTCGTATGAGAAAAAGCCCTACGAGTTTTTGCCGGCGGCGCGCGCCCGTTATGCTGACTACCCCTATCTGCTCGAGGCTATCGAGACGCGCCACGACCGCTATAACCTCCAGCGCATGCACCTGTGGAAGTATGAGCGCGATGGCCGCGCGTTGGTCGTCGCTCCGCAAAAGCCGGTCGAGGTCGGCCATGTCGAGCATGATCCAGTAAAGCTGCTCGATCTGTATATTCAGGGTCGCCAGGAGGCAAAGCGTTTGCTCGCGGAGATCCAGGAGTTTGTTGAGCGCTAGCGCTGCAACGTCACGGCTCGTGGATGACATGTGCAGAAACTCTGGTCGGAGCCAAAATACCTGTTGACTCGTACGGCGAGCGGGGTAATATGGACGGGTTACTTGCAGAGCCCCGTGAATCTCTGTAACAACACGTACTGTACATGGAGGAGTCTAAGTGATTTCGAAATCGACTCACTACGCCAAGCAGGGCGAGGTCCAGCGCAACTGGGTTCTCGTCGACGCCGATGGTGCTGTCCTGGGCCGTCTTGCCACCCAGATCGCAATGATCCTGCGCGGTAAGAACAAGCCTCAGTTCACGCCCAACAGCGACTGCGGCGACTTCGTTGTCGTCATCAACGCCGATAAGGTCCAGCTTACCGGTAACAAGGCCGACACGAAGACCTATTATCGCCACAGCGGCTACAACGGCGGTCTCAAGGCTGAGAGCTTCCGCCAGGCTATGGAGAAGCACCCGGAGAAGGTCATCGAGCGCGCCGTTCGCGGCATGCTGCCCAAGACCACCCTCGGCCGTGCCCAGATGACCAAGCTTAAGGTCTACGCTGGTGCCGAGCATCCGCATGCTGCCCAGAACCCCACGAAGATTGAGCTGGAGGCTTAAAGATGGCTGAGAACACCGTTGTCTACCAGGGTACCGGCCGTCGTAAGAACGCCGTCGCCCGCGTCCGTCTCGTCCCCGGCACCGGCAAGGTGACCATCAACAAGCGTGACGCCGAGCAGTATTTCGGCCGTCATCAGCTCGTTGAGAACGCCCTTGCTCCCTTCAAGGTGACCGACACCGCCGGTCAGTTCGACGTTATCGCTCTGTGCGATGGCGGCGGCATCTCCGGTCAGTCCGGCGCTCTGCGCCTGGGCATCGCTCGCGCTCTTCTGAACGCTGGCGACTACCGTGCTGACCTCAAGAAGGCCGGTTTCCTTACGCGCGATGCTCGCGTGGTCGAGCGCAAGAAGTACGGCCTCAAGAAGGCCCGCCGCGCTCCCCAGTTCTCCAAGCGCTAAGGTTTTATCTCCTTTCGAGATACAATGTACAAGCGGGGCCTGCCGATTCCTCGGCGGGTCCCGCTTTTCTTTTTCGACTAGGGTGGGCGGTTGCATATCGCCTGCTAGGGAAGGAGCGATCCTATGCCCCAGAACATCTTCGGTACCGACGGCGTCCGTGGCGTCGCCAATGCCGACCTCTCGTGTGACCTCGCGTTTCGTCTGGGTCGCGCGGCGACCAAGTTCCTTGGTCCGGACATCTGCATCGGTCGCGACACGCGTCTTTCGGGCACTATGCTCGAGAGTGCTCTGACCGCCGGCATTATGGCCGAGGGCGGCCGCCCGCACTGCTGCGGCGTTATTCCTACGCCGGCCGTGGCACTGCTCACCGTCCAAAACGAGCTTGACGGCGGCATCGTCATCTCCGCTTCGCACAATCCGCCGGAGTTCAACGGCATCAAGTTCTTTAGTCGCAAGGGCATGAAGCTTCCCGATGCTGTCGAGGAAGAGATCAGCGCCTGGGTCATGTCCGAGGAGGCCATGGCTGCCGACACGCTGCCGACCGGTGCCGGCGTGGGCCACATTATCAAGATGAAGGATGCCCGCAAGGCATATGTCGATCATGCCATCGATACGCTTGATGGCCTGAGGCTCGACGGCCTGGTCGTTGCCGTCGACTGCGGCCATGGTGCTTCTTGCCAGACTACGCCCGCCGCGCTGCAGCGCCTGGGTGCCACGGTCCATGCCATCAACACCGATTACTGCGGCACTGACATTAACGTTGAGTGCGGCTCCACTCACCTTGAGCCCCTGCGCGAGCTCGTGCTGCGCACCCACGCCGATATCGGCCTGGCCCACGATGGCGACGCCGATCGCGTGCTGTTCGTGGACAGCGAGGGCAACGAGATCGATGGCGACTACATCCTGGCCATCTGCGGCTCCGACCTGGCCGCTCGCGGCAAACTCGCCAACTCCGAGATTGTCTCGACTGTTATGTGCAACCTGGGCTTCTCCATTGCCATGAAGGAGCAGGGCTTCGAGATGGTCCAGACCGCCGTGGGCGACCGCTATGTTCTTGAGCGCATGCTCGCGGACGGCGCCGTCATCGGCGGCGAACAGTCCGGCCACATCATCTTCCTAGAGCACAACACCACCGGTGACGGCTTGGTGACGGCTCTGCAGCTGCTGGCCGTGCTCAAGCGCACCGGTCGTACCCTCACCGATCTTGCCGGCATCATGAAGAAGTATCCGCAGGTACTCGTCAACGTGCATTCCGACAACAAGGCTGGTCTGGACGATTGCCAGCCCATCTGGGATGCCGTCGCTGCTGCCGAGAAGGAGCTTGACGGCCGCGGCCGCATTCTGGTGCGCCCGAGCGGTACCGAGCCGCTGGTCCGCGTGATGGCCGAGGCCGAGACGCACGAGCTGACCCAGCGCGTTGTCGACGACATCGTCGAGGTTGTCAAGCGCGAACTTCCCTAATGGTCAAAAACGGGTGCCAAGTGGTAAACTGTTAAGGTTATTTTGGTTGATCGGTATGTCCGAGGGGGAGCATGTTCACTAAAGTCCTAAGGTCTTTTGGTATGCGTGGTCGAGTCCTTACGTTGGATGCTCCCATCTCGGGTGACGTCATTCCGCTCTCCGAGGTAAACGATCAGACGTTTGCTACCGGCCTTTTGGGCCAGGGCGTGGCGATTCAGCCCACCGGAACGCGCGTGATCGCGCCGGCTGATGCCAAGGTCGAGGCTATTTTTCCCACGGGACACGCCGTTGCGCTTAACACGGTCGATGGCTTGGACGTGCTCATCCACGTTGGTTTGGACACTGTTCAGCTCGAGGGCAAGCACTTTACCGTACATGCACAAGTGGGTGACATCGTCCATAAGGGCGATGTACTCATTGAGTTCGATCGCGAGGCAATTGCTGCCGAGGGCTACGATGTGACGGTTCCCATCTTGGTATGCAACTCCGTTGAGTTCTCGAGCATCAAGGGCTCCGTTGGCGTGCATGTCGAAGAGATGGACCAGCTCATCGTTGCTCGCGAGCGCTAGCAAGTGCACGTGGCCATTAGCCTACAATTCAAACACGTTTACGGAGGGCGCCCTTGAAAGAGGACGCCCTCCGTGGCAAGATGGGATTTGTCCGAAGCTAAAAGGCTTTGGGTCACCGTGGACGGGCAGGGGCCTCGACGCGGTTAGACACGAGACACATACATTACGCGACCTCGCCCTGGTGGCCGCACACGTTGGTTGCGGCCGACGCGGGCCGCGGGCAAGTGCTTGTAAGGGAGCCTTGCCTCTCTTGTACGAGAAAGGACGCGTAATGAAGATCATTAAAGCTAAAGACTACGAGGATATGAGCCGCAAGGCCGCCAATATCATTTCGGCGCAGGTTATCCTCAAGCCCGACTGTGTGCTGGGCCTTGCCACCGGCTCCACCCCGATCGGTGCCTACAAGCAGCTCGCTGCTTGGTACGAGAAGGGTGACGTCGACTTTGCCGAGGTCAGCACCTACAACTTGGACGAGTATCGCGGCCTTTCGCACGACGATCCCCAGAGCTATCACTACTTCATGCGTGAGAACTTCTTCGATCACATCAACATCGACCTGAACAACACGCATGTGCCCGACGGTTCCAACCCCGACGCCGCCGCTGCCTGCTCTGAGTACGATAAGGTCGTCGCTGCCGCCGGCTATCCCGATCTGCAGCTGCTCGGCATTGGCAACAACGGCCACATCGGCTTCAACGAGCCCGATGACCACTTCTCCAAGGGCACGCACTGCGTCGACCTTACCGAGAGCACCATTCAGGCCAACAGCCGCCTGTTCGACAGCATCGACGACGTTCCCCGTCAGGCCTACACCATGGGTACCCAGACCATCATGTATGCCCGCATGATCCTGGTCGTCGCCAACGGCGAGGCCAAGGCTCAGGCCGTGCACGATATGTGCTATGGTCCGGTTACGCCCGAGTGCCCGGCTTCGATCCTGCAGCTGCACACCAACTGCGTTGTCGTTGCCGACGAGGCCGCCCTTTCGCTCTGCGAGTAGCGCGAATCCTGCACCTCGACATAGCCTTGCCTAAGGCCTCCGCTTTGCGGGGGCCTTTTTGCTATCCCTTTCTGTCCACTTGACCAAAATCTTGCCGCAAGCTTGACGAATGCCGGATGCCCAACAGCTTGATTCATTCCATATCAGATTCTATGCAAAAATGCCACTAAAAGGTCGTAGACGGTAGCGGGTGCTAGGCGAGTTGAATGACATAGCTGAACCTTGTTCATTTGCGTTACACTGCCGCTTAGATGGGACAAGCTGACAAGCTCATTTACCTGCTTAAAGACCGATTAGTCGGGGGATTAATAACAATCGGCCCTCGCTGTACAAAAACTTGCCGCTTGCGTACCAAAAGACAATCTAAAACACAAGGTCGCTCTATTCATAGCGCGGCTTGTATGGTCTTGCGGCTACAGTGTCCATACGGTCGAGTTGAGGAGCGGGCATGGTAAACGATTTGAGCAGTATAGACGGCCTCGAGCTGATGCCGCTGGGCGGAGGCTATATGGTGCGCCGCGAACGCTTGATGAATGAGCTTATAGCCAAGGGCCGAAAGGCCGGCATCGTGGTTCTTTATGCGCCCGACGGGTTTGGGAAGACCTCGGTGCTGCTGCAGTACACCCATGAGGTTAAATGCGACCCGATGCGAGGCCCCGTGCGGATTATCGAGGCCGATCGCGCCATTGGGCGCGAGGTGTTTATGCAGCTCGAGGTGGTTACCGAAGAACTCAAAGACAAACCGCACTCCCTTATCGCGATTGATAATGTGCCAAACCTCGATCAGCACGATACCGAAGACCTCATCGACAGGATTCGCGGCCTGCGCGCTATGGGGGTGGGGGTCTTTATCTCCTGCCGTCCTTCAAATCGTCAACTGATTCATGGGCTGGGCGATTCGGTTAAGATCAATGCGCAGATGCTCAAGGTGCATGCCTATGAGTATTCGGCGTGGGCATCGGCGTTTTCGATCAGCACATCGCTCGACTTTTATCAGCTCACGCAGGGCGTGCCCGAGCTCGTTTCGGCATTGCAGACGGGTCTGTATGGCCAAGGCGACGTAGCCGGTCTGCTCGAAAACGAGATTGTCAACGTATATGGCGCGGCACTTGTCGACCTGGCTTCGCTCGACAATAATGCACTGTTTTGCGTGGCATGTCTCATGATTTTGATGGGCGAGGGCAATATCGCAGAACTCGAGGCTTGCGGGGTGAGGCTATCGATGGTCGACCAGTCCTACTTCGTACGCGACTACCCGATCTTTGGCTTGGACCCCGCCGAGCGGAGTTTTACGTGTCTGGGCACGGAGGATAACGGACGCTTGCGCTTGCGTAAGTTGGTGGCCGAGGTTCGCCCCGAACTTGTTCCGAGGGCGGCCCGGATTTTGCTTAAGGCGGGCCGATGCGATGCGGCGATGGGCCTGGCGGACGCTTTTTTGGACCGTGATGCGGTCCTTGAACTTGCTGGGCAGTATGGGGTCGATCTGGCTCTGACGGGGCACGGGGCCGATATCTGCCGAGCAGCGCTGGGCACGATCGATGCCGAGGATCCGGCTCCAGAGCCAACGCCTGCCGAGGCGCTTGGCGTATATCTGGCAGCGGTCAGCGTGTCCAATACAAAGCTCGCTCGCTATATGGCATCGGTCATCGAGCGCGGGGGCGAACGGGCGGCCTGCGAAATAGACCCTGTTTCATGGAGGGTGGCCCAGACACTGACGGCTGTTTGCTATGGGGACAACGGGCTTGGGCTTCCTACGAACCTGACCGTGCCAGAAATCGAGACATCCCATACCGCACTCGATATGTTGTCCGCGCATATCGAGGTCAAGCGCTGCCTGACCGAGCGGGGAGATGACGGCGGCGTTCTACAGCAGCTCAAAACGAGCAAGGCCTACGACTGCGAGCTCGACATCGCGGGGATTGTTATACGGGCCGACAGCATGCTGGTGGAGCTTTTTGACGGGTCGTTTGCGGGAACCGACGAGCGCGACGACGAGATGACGGTGGTGCGGGAGGCGCTCGACGTACGTGGGCTCAAGGCAATGGCTATCTGGGTGCGCATGGTGTTGGCGGCACGGCGGCTCCTTTCCGGCTTGCCGGTAACCGACGACGCGGCATTCAACGAGCTCGATCGTTTTGCCGTGCGCATGCGCGACAACCAGATTCAGCTGTTTGGCCTGTTGCTAGAAGGCTGGCAGTCGCTGGCAGAGGGACGGCCGGTTAATGCAAAGTTCCGTGCGGTCCAAGTGCTCAAACTTGCCGAGGAGTCGATTGCGTACATGCGCGATAACGCATTGCTGTTGGAGCGCGCGGCGTATCTGCGTAACACCTCGATGGTTTCGGTGCGCGAGGAAGCGGAGCTACTCGATATAAGCCAGACGCAGGTTGGTGGAGCGGAGGCCTGGATGGTGGCGCTGCATTTGGCCTGTGCGGGCCGAGACAGCGATCTTGCGGCCTGGATGTCCATGAATCGTGCGGGGATTCTAGAGCCATCGTATCGGCTCTTTGCGCGCCTTGCCATGCATTGTCTGGGCGAGCCGGCGGCCAGGATACGCAAGAAGCTTCCCGTGCGCGAGCTGTCGCGGTACTCGCTGCGCGACGATTTGGAAGGGGAGGGCGAGCGCCTGTTCCAGGCCGGCGAGGTTGAAGCCGTTGATACCATCGACCATATCGAGATTCGCATGTTTGGTGCGTTTCGCGCCGAGCGCGACGGGTTTCCCATCACGGACAAAATGTGGCGCCGCAAGAAGGCGGCGACACTTGCCGAGCGGCTTGCACTGGGCATGGATGCGCTCGTCGATCGTGAGACGCTGGCCATGGAGCTGTGGCCCCATGCCGAGTTCAATAGCGCCCGCAATAACCTGTACTCGACGATATCGCGCTTGCGGTCGGCTTTGGGGCCGACGCCGGATGGCAAGTCGTGTGTACTCATCCAAAATGAATGCATCGGACTCAACGGCGACTACGTCAAGACCGATGTACGGCTGTTTGACCAGATAAGCCGCGAGGTTTTGGGAAATCGCACGGGTGCGCGCGGGCCCCATTTAGTTGAGCTGTGCCTTAAGATTGAGCAGCTTTATGCCGGACCGCTGTATGTTCCCAATGGCTGTAATCCCACCTACTTTTTGCGCATGCGACGCATTATGCAGTCAAAGTACATCGATTGCATGATCAAGGGAGCAAATGCCGCTCTAGAAGAAAACGATCTGCAGTCGGCGATTTGGCTGGCGGAGTCGGGGCTTCGGCAGGAAACGGCGCGCGAGGATATGGTGCGCTGTGCCATGCGCGTCTACAGTGCGGCGGGGCGGCGGCGCGATATCGTCGAGCTGTACAGCGGGCATATGCACCATCTGAGGGAACAGGTCAATGGCGTACCCGAGCCCGAGACGCGGCATCTATACGAGCGCTTGGTGGAGGGGCGGCTCAATCGCGTGCTGGTCGAGCGATGAAAAACGGGCGCCCGAAGTACTTGGGCACCCGTAAGCTTGCTATGTGTTGGCTCGCCGGATCATTGGCTCTTAGACGAGCTTGATCTTCTCGATGTCCTTGCGCGAGGACTCGCGATACAGCGAGAACTTGCGGCCGATGACCTGGACGACCTCGGCGTGGCAACGCTCGGCGAGCTCTTCGGCGGCCTCGCGGGCGGAAAGACTGGAGCCATCGAGCACGGAGCACTTAACGAGCTCGTGCTTCTCCAGGTAGGCGACCGTCTGCTCGACGGTGCCCTCGTTGACATCGGACTTACCGATGATGATGGCGGGGTTGAGGTGATGGGCCATGCTGCGAAGCTGCTTGACCTGGGCTCCTGTCAGTGCCATGGGTTCTCGCTTTCTATGTATGGGGCGCCCCGCGACGGGGCCTTAATCTACGTGAGCTGTCCCACGATAGCGCAGGAACGGCGCGGTGTGGGGCGCGTTTGCCCAGTTCAAAAAGAATGCGGATGCCGAGTGAGTGGGCGGTGCGGGCTGCGAACAGGCTATGAACTGGGCGCAGAGACCGGCTCCCATGCAATAAACGCCCAGCGAACCTTGCGGACATGATCGAGCATATAGCGCCCCTGCGGCACGCCCTTGGAGCCCGGCTCACCGGCATGGGGGTTCTCAATCATGTGTTGGGCGATGTAGTCGCGCAGGCGGTCGATCTTATCTTCGTTGCCATGCTCGAGCATACGGGAAAAATCTGCTACGCCCGCCTCAGGGCTATCGAAGGTATCGCGACGAGGCGATTCAAAGTACGTAACCTGCGGCAGGGCACCCATCTGAATGAGGATATTAAAAGCATACACAAAGCCATTACTGCAGGTAACCGAGGCGCCGATAGCGTTCATCAAGTGCAGATCATAGCGCGGGCTGGAGTTGGCGACCATCGTGACAGCACAACGCCGACGAGCCGTTCGATCAAGCTTGGCAAGCGCATCTTTTAGGTTGGTCGTGGTGACAGAGCGACTGGCAAAGGCAGCATCTACCGCTTTCGCGACCGGTCCAACCAAATCCCAATCATCATCCCAAGCAAGCTCAAGCGGCGTTATGCGCCCCTCGAGCCCGTAATACTCAATGCCGGCATCAAGGGTGCCCAACATAGCGGGGGAGAAGTCGGCTGCAATCACAGGATGCCCAGCCTGAGCAAGCGGAATAGCAATCGACCCAGCTCCACACCCCATATCAAGCACGGATTCACCAGGCTTTAACGCCAACAGCTTAATAAAGTCCCGGGCATACGGAGCAGTCTCAAGCGGCCGAAAATGCCGAGCCCTTTTATCCCACTCAAAAGAATCATCAGCCCGCCGCCGACCAGCCTGCAGGCGCATCCATTCGCCATTCCAATCAGCGGAAAGAAGCTCAGAGCGAGCGTCCCCATCAACCACGGGCCAATCTCCTAGCAACAAAAAAGCGACTCCTCCCAAAAGAAGAGCCGCAACCAGCATATATCAGAAAAAGAACCGTTCCAACGCCAAACCGCCGCACCAGCCAAGTGGTGCAGGAGCGAAGCGACTGCAACCGGGATAGAACCCAACTGAGGTCCCGTTGTGCGGGAGCCCCGGGGAGGGCAAATATATAAGGTCGATCGCGAGTTCCGCACGAGCCGGAGAGCACTTAATGTGCTCTCCGTGCGAGTCAGGACTGTCCGGGCAGGCGACCTTATATATTTGCCCTCCCCGGGGCTCCTCGCCAGTCCCCCTCAGCTAGTTCTTCAGCGAGTTCAGCGGTGCCGGGAAGCGTCCACCACGGTGGGCAAGCACGGTGCCGGCGTTGGGGTTCACCGGCATGATGGGCGCACGGCCGAACAGACCGCCGTATTCGACGCAGTCGCCCACGCCCTTGCCGATGGCAGGAATCACGCGGACGGCCGTGGTCTTGTTGTTGATGACGCCGATGGCCATCTCGTCGGCGATGATGCCGGCGATGGTCTCGACCGGGGTGTCGCCGGGGATGGCGATCATGTCCAAGCCAACGGAGCACACGCAGGTCATAGCCTCGAGCTTCTCGAGCGAAAGCGCGCCGGCCTCGACGGCGGCGATCATGCCGGCGTCCTCGGACACGGGGATAAAGGCGCCCGAGAGGCCGCCCACGCTGGAGCTGGCCATGACGCCGCCCTTCTTGACGGCATCGTTGAGCATGGCGAGCGCGCAGGTCGTACCGGGGCCACCGCAGGTGCCTACGCCGATGATCTCGAGGATGCGGGCAACGGAGTCACCGATGGCAGGCGTGGGAGCCAGCGACAGGTCGACAATGCCCTTCTCGACACCCAGACGATGGGCGGCCTCGCGGCTCATGAGCTCGCCGGCACGGGTGATCTTAAAGGCGGTCTGCTTAATCTTTTCGGCGACTTCCATCATCGATGCGGAATCGGGCAGCGTCTCCAGGGCTGCGGCCATAACGCCGGGGCCCGAGACGCCTACGTTGATGACGGCGTCGGCCTCGCCACCGCCGTGGACGGCGCCCGCCATAAACGGGGAGTCCTCGACCATGTTAGCAAAGCAGACAAACTTGGAAGCGCCGACGGAATCCTGGTCGGCCGTGAGTTTAGCGGCATCGATGATGGTCTGGGCGGCCATAAGCACGGCGTCCATATTGATGCCGGCGCGCAGGCTGGCGACGTTGACGCTGGAGCAGACGCGGCTCGTGGTGGCGAGCGCCTGGGGGATGGACTGGATGACGCGGCGGTCGGCGTCGCCGATGCCCTTCTGGACGAGCGCGGAGAAGCCGCCCAGGTAATCGATGCCGAGCGTCTCGGCCGCGCGGTCGAGGGCGTGCGCGATGGGGGTGAGGTCCTCATCCTTGCAGCACGCGGCGATCTGGGCCACCGGGGTGACGGAAACGCGCTTGTTGACGATGGGGATACCGTACTCGCGCTCGAGGTTCTCGGCGGTCTCGACCAGATGCTCAGCCGTGTGCGTCACGTGGTCGTAGATCTTCGTGCACATGCGGTCGAGGTTCTCGTCACCGCAACCCATGAGCGAAACACCCATGGTGATGGTCCTGATGTCGAGGTTCTGCTCCTCAACCATGCCGCGGGTTTCCGCGATTTCTGCGGGCGTGATCGCCATCCTTGCGCTCCTATCTGCCAAAACGAGCATAGTCTTTTCCATTCTAACGTGCCGCACGTGCCAAGTGGCGCATGCGGCACGTTTTGGTGCTCGGTTGTTTCCGTTGTGTTACTGCCCAAAGACCTCTTCGGCGATACGAGCGCTTTCGGCGGCGTCCTTGGCGTAGTAGTCCGCGCCGATCTGCTTGGCGTATTCGGGGGTGAGCACGGCGCCGCCTACGATGATCTTGACGCCCGGAACCTCGGCATGGAGCAACTTGATGGTCTCTTCCATGGCGACGACCGTGGTGGTCATAAGCGCCGAGAGGCCGACGAGCTTGATGTCACGCTCCCGCACGGTCTTGAGCACCTCTTGCGGGTCGACGTCGCGGCCTAGGTCAAAGACGGTATAGCCGTAGTTATCGAGCAGCATCTTGACGATGTTCTTACCGATGTCGTGGATGTCGCCCTTGACGGTGGCCACGCAGATCTTGCCCTTGTCGGCGATCTCGCCGGCGGGCATCAGGCGCTTGATGGTGTCGAAGCCCACGCGTGCGGCTTCGGCCGAGGCCATAAGCTGCGGCAAGAAGAACTTGCCCTGGTCAAAGAGGACGCCAACCTCGTCGAGGGCGGGGATAAAGTGATTGTTGATGAGGTCCATGGCGTCGTGGTCTGCCAGCAGACGCTCGGTCTCGGCAGCGATCTCGCCTTTGCGGCCCGAGACGACCATGCGACGAATCGGGTCGTCGTTGCCGTCGGTGCCGTCGGTGCCGGCAGCGGGCACGGTGTCGGTCGATGCGGCCTGAGCTGCTGCCGGGTTGGCGGCGATCTTATACGGATCGGTCCAGCCGGCATAGCGCTCGATGTATCCGGTCGAGCCCTCGTCCTCAACGCTCAGGACGCGATAGCTGTAGACGGTATCCATAAAGCGCTTGGAGCCCGGGTTCATGATGGGGGCGTCCAGACCCGCGCCAAAAGCGGCGGCCAAAAAGACCGAACCCAGCAGCGGGCGAGCGGGCAGGCCAAAGCTGATGTTCGACACGCCGAGCGCGCATTTGACGCCCAGGCGCTCCTTGCACAGGGACATGGCGCGCAGGATCTGCTCGGCCTGGCGTTGATTGGTCGAGGCGGTCATGACCAGGCAGTCGATGAGGATGCGGTCCGGGCCAATGCCGTAGCGGGCGGCCTCGGCCACGATGCGCTCGGCGATGGCGAAGCGGGCCTCGGCGGTATCGGGGATGCCGCCTTCGTCGAGCGTAAGGCCGACGACGTTGGTGCCGTAGTGGGCAACCAACGGAAAGATCTCATCCATGATCTGCTGCTTGCCATTGACCGAGTTGATGATGGGCTTGCCGGCGTAGCGGCGCACGGCGGCTTCGACGGCTGCGGGGTCGGTGGAGTCGATCTGCAACGGCAGCAGCGTGGAACCCTGGAGCTGCTCGGTGGCCTGTTGGATAATCTTGACCTCGTCGATCTCGGGCAGGCCCACGTTGACGTCCAGGATGTCGGCGCCCTGCTCCTGCTGGCTGATGCCCTGGCTCACCACGTAGTCCAGATCGCCGTCGCGCAGGGCCTGCTGCAGGCGCTTTTTGCCGGTGGGATTGATGCGCTCGCCGATGACGGCAATCTTGTGGCCGTCGCAGGGAAGGTCCACCACAGTCTGGGCACTTGTGACCGACATGCTGGGCTTGCGGTGGCGCGGACTGGGCGTGTGGTTATCGATAAGCGTGCGCAAGGCGGCCATGTGCGCCGGCGTGGTGCCGCAGCAGCCTCCCACGACGCTCACGCCGTCCTCAATCATGCCGGCGACGGCTTTGGCGTATTCGGGGGCCTGGATGTCAAAGACGGTATTACCGTCGTCGTCCACGTGGGGCAGTCCCGCATTGGCCTGCACCATAACGGGTTTGTCCGTAACGGTGAGCATACGTGCGGCGAGCCCTCGGAGCTCGGCCGGTCCCTGGCTGCAGTTGATGCCCAGAACGTCGGCGCCGATGGCGTCGAGCGTGATGGCGGCCACCTCGGGACTCGTGCCCAGGAACGTGCGACCGTCTTCCTCAAAGGTCATGGTGGCAAAGACGGGCAGGTCGGAGTTCTCTCGGCAGGCGAGGACGGCCGCCTTGATCTCGGCAAGGTCGGTCATGGTCTCGATAATAAAGAGGTCCACGCCCGCATCGACGCCGGCGCGCACTTCCTCGGCAAAGAGGTCGTAGGCCTCGTCAAAGCTGAGGGTGCCCAGGGGGCGCAGCAGGGCGCCGATGGGGCCGATGTCGCCGGCGACGTAGTGGGCGCCGGCCGCGCTGGCGCAAGAGACCGCGGCGGCAAAGACATCTGCCACGGTGGCGGCGCCATCGAGCTTGTGCGCGTTGGCGCCAAAGGTGTTGGCGGTGATCACATCGCAGCCGGCCTCGACGTACTGACGCTGGATGTCGGTGATGACCTGAGGCTCCTCAAAGTTGAGCAGCTCGGGCAGGGCGCCTGCCTTCATGCCGGCGGCCTGCAGCATGGTGCCCATGCCGCCGTCGAACAGCAGGTGCCCCGTGCCCTCGATGGCAGCGCGCAGGCGATCGTCCTTAATGCGAAGGTCGTCGATTGTGCGCGTCTTGTACGTGGCGCCATTGCGGCGTGCGGCATCAACGGGCGCCGCCAGCGCGGCACCGTCCAGATCATGAGTGATAAGCGGAGTAAACATCAATGAGCTCCTAATGGCTGGAATAGCAGGTGGTGTGGGCGGCGCGGAAGCGACAGTGCTCGCGCATGCGGCAGATATTGCAGGTGGGGCGGCTCTGGGCGTCGTGGACCTCGCCGTCGAACAGACCGATCACCGCGGTCACGCTCTTGGTGGGCATGAGCAGGCTGGTGGGCGTGACGGTAAGCCCGATGAGCCGCGTGGCGTTGAGCGCGTCCACGATTGAGCGCTGTGCCGTAAGCGGGCAGTCGCCGTAGCCGGGACTGAAGCGCCAGTTACCGGCGAGTCCGTGTGCGGCGGCCGCAGCCTTAACCTGCTGGTCCATCTGCTCGACGGCGGCTTCTACATAGGCAGAGCATGCGGCGTCGAGCACGGCTCCCTCCAGGGGCTGCTGGGCTCCCGTGGTACGCAGGCGACGCTCGGCGTCCATGCCGAGAGTGCATGCCATGAGCGCGGCAAATCGGGCGTCTTTGAGATGTCGATAGATATCGCGACCCCGCAGATCAACGTTGGCGCCGACCAAGCGGATGCAGGGCTCGCCCTGCTCGTCCACGCCCGTGGCATCGACGGCAAACACGCGTCGCACGCCACGGGGTTCAATGTCCAGCTCCAGACGCTCAACGACAAGCTCAATACGCTGCGACAGCTCGGGCTCAATTTGCTGACCGCTGTAGCCCAGATAGCGCAGCATCTCGGCACGATCGACGCGGGGATGGTGGGCATCATCGATACGATAAAGCGCCGGCGACGCAAGGTCGGCCGGCACTTCGACAGCGGTTGTATCGATGTGCGGTTTTTCCATTACCCCAGGCGCTCCATAATGGTTGCGGCGATTGCAGGACGATTCATAGTGTACAGGTGCAGACCGTCGGCGCCGTGCTCCTTAAGGTCGCAAAGCTGACGGGCGGCATAATCTACACCGGCTGCCTGCAGGCTCTCGGGGTCGTTCTCGTACTTGGCGAGAATCTTGATGACGGGGGAGGGCAGCGACGCGCCGCACATAAAGACCATGCGGCTGATTTGCGACTTGCCCATAAACGGCATGATGCCCGCGGTAATGGGCACGGTGATACCTGCCTTGTTGGCAAGCTCGCGGAAACGGTAGAAGCACTCGTTGTCAAAGAAGAGCTGCGTCACAAAGAAGCTCGCGCCGGCGTCCTGTTTTTGCTTGAGGTGTTCGACCGAGACGTTGAGGTCCTCGCAGGCAATGTGGCCCTCGGGGTAGGCTGCGGCGCCCACACAAAAGCCGGCGTCGACGAGCTCGGGGATGAGGTCGCGGGCGTAGGCGTAGTCCGAGGCGGGCTTGTCGTCCTCGGTCGCGCCGGCGGGAAGATCACCGCGCAGGGCCAGCACATTTTCTACACCGGCGGAGCGGTACTCGTCGATCTTGGCGGCAATATCGGCATGCGTGCGGCCAACGCAGGTGAGGTGTGCCACCGAGGGCGTATCGAATTCGCTCGTAATCATATGTGCGATGGGGGCGGTGGCGGCGCCGTTGCCCGAACCGCCGGCCGAGCAGGTGACCGAGACAAAACTCGGCGAAAGATTGCACAGATTGCCTGCCACTTCGCGAGCCGTGTCGAGGGTCAGCTCGCCCTTGGGCGGGAACATCTCAAACGAAACGGGCGCGGTGCCTTGGGATGCTGCCTGCTTAAAAACCTCGTCGACGCGCATATCGTGCTCCTTTAGATGCTTAGTGCGATGTGTTGTAAGGATTCTACAGCACCACTGCGCCACGATGGAGTTTTACTCGCTATTTGGTGATACCAATCGAAAATGCTTCGCTATCGGCATTTCCTATAACAGAGCGGTCAATGTAGAATGGGGGCTCTATTGAATGGTATCTGATGCGAAATACCAGTTAATAGAGCCCCGTTCCAAGTTGACTATCCTTAAACCATGGGGAGAGGTCTGCAATTTATACAGTTGATTGGCTGTTGAGGGCAGCAACACCGCCGCGATGCGGTAACCTCATTGATTGGTTTCGCGACAGCAACATAACGGTAATGTCGCGGAAACACGGCGAGTCTAAGCTAGGACTCGTTCGTTAGCAATCAACACCGCTTCTCACGCGGTGCCGATACGAAGGGAGTTCCGTATGGCCGAACTTACTGACCGCTTCGGAACCATGGTGTTCTCTGAGGAAGTCATGAAGGACTACCTCCCCAAGGACATTTGGAAGCGCCTTGCTGCAACCCTCGAGGACGGTGAGCCGCTCGACCTGGACGTGGCCAACGCCGTCGCTCACGCCATGAAGGTCTGGGCCATCTCCAAGGGCGCTACGCACTATGCGCACTGGTTCCAGCCGCTTTCGGGCATCACTTCCGAGAAGCACGACAGCTTCCTCGAGCCCAACCACGACGGCACCGCCATTACCAAGTTTACGGGCAAGAACCTCATCCAGGGCGAGCCGGACGCCTCCAGCTTCCCCAACGGCGGCCTGCGTGCCACCTTCGAGGCCCGTGGCTACACCGCTTGGGATCCCACCAGCCCCGCCTTTATCAAGGACGACGTCCTGTGCATCCCCACGGCCTTCTGCTCCTACACGGGCGAGGCCCTGGACAAGAAGACCCCGCTGCTGCGCTCCATGACCGCGCTCTCGCGTGAGTCCAAGCGCGTTTTGGCATTGTTTGGCAAGAGCCCCAAGAAGGTCGTTCCTTCCGTAGGCGACGAGCAGGAGTACTTCCTGATCAAGAAGGACGCCTACCGCAAGCGCAAGGACCTGGTCATCACCGGCCGCACGCTCTTTGGCGCCGCTCCCTGCAAGGGCCAGGAGCTCGAGGAGCACTACTTTGGCGCAATCCGCCCCACCGTCTCGTCCTATATGAAGGACCTGGACAACGAGCTGTGGGCGCTCGGCATTCCCGCCAAGACCAAGCACAACGAGGTTGCCCCCTGCCAGCATGAGCTCGCCCCCGTCTATGGCGAGGTCAACGAGGCCATCGACCAGAACCTGGTCATGATGGAGAAGATGAAGCTCATCGCCTCCCGCCACGATCTGGTCTGCCTGCTGCACGAGAAGCCGTTCGAGGGTATCAACGGTTCGGGCAAGCACAACAACTGGTCGCTTGGCACCGAGTCCGAGAATCTGCTCGATCCGGGCGACACCCCGCTCGACAACCTGCAGTTCATCGTCTTCCTCACTGCGGTGATCGAGGCCGTCGATAACTATCAAGAGCTCCTGCGTGCTTCCGTCGCCTCGGCCGGCAACGACCATCGTCTGGGCGCCAACGAGGCTCCTCCGGCGATTATGTCCATCTTCCTGGGCGACCAGCTTACCGAGGTCGTCGAGAAGATCATCGACGGCAAGGCTTCCGTCCACGCCACGCGCGGCGTGCTCGACCTGGGCGCCGACACCCTGCCCAAGCTGATGCAGGATAACACCGACCGCAACCGCACCTCCCCGTTCGCCTTCACCGGCAACAAGTTTGAGTTCCGTGCCTGCGGCTCCGAGCAGAACGTCTCCGACTCCAACCTGGTGCTCGATGCCGCCGTGGCCAAGTCGCTCAAGTCCTTTGCCGATGCACTTGAGGGCACGCCCGAGGACAAGTTCCAGGACGCCGCGCTCGAGTACTGCAAAAAGGTCCTGACCGATCACCAGCGCATCTTGTTCTCCGGCGACGGCTACTCCGACGAGTGGCCCGTCGAGGCCGAGAAGCGCGGCCTTGCCAACAACAAGACCACGGCCGACGCTCTGCCTGCCTTTGTTTCCGATAAGGCCATCGCGCTCTTTGAGGAGACGGGCGTTCTGACCCGCGCCGAGGCCCAGTGCCGCTACGACTGCAAGCTCGAGAAGTACAACAAGCTCATGAACATCGAGGCTACCACGATGATTCGCGAGGCACGTCGTACCTATCGCCCGGTCATCACCGCCTATGCCACCAAGGTCGCTAAGGGCCTGGAGACAATCCGCGCCGCCGGTGCTGACGCTGCCATGCAGTGCGAGCAGAACACGCTCAACAAGCTCTGCAACGGCATCACCGCCATCAACGATTCCATCAAGGCTCTCGATGCCGTACACCAGAAGGCCGAGACCCTCGATGGCCAGGAGCAGGCCAACGTGTACGCGCACGAGGTTGTTCCCGCTATGGATACGCTGCGTGCCGCCGTGGATGCCATGGAGGAGATCGTGGCTGCCGACTACTGGCCGGTCCCGACCTACGACGACATCCTGTTCTACGTGTAGAACGTAACTGACATATCGTCACGGTATTGAGCCGGGGTCCGCATCGCGCGGGCTCCGGTTTTTGTTTGCGAAGGACGCTTTGGATCCCGCTTTGCAACTGATTCGCCCACGCAATAAGGGGTCGTGGGCAAAAAACGTCAAATATGAGTACTGTCACAAGCCCTGTAGCATTATCTTTTTGCAAAATATGCAGTGTTACGCAACATATGTCCAAGTACTTAGCTGATAAATGCCTGCAATTCCTCCGCCGTAGGACGCCTTGTGTCCAAATCGCCTTCTGATGGCATGAAATCGCTGTTACTAAATTGGTAACAGTACTCATATTTGCTATTTTTTGTCCACGGGCCCTTGGATGACAGTGTGATTTTATGCCTTCGGGGTTCGAATCCCGGCGTATGGGTAGCAAAAAGCCCGCTACCGAATTGGTAACGGGCTTCTCAGATTCTGTGGTGCCCCCAGCGGGATTCGAACCCGCGATATCCACCTTGAAAGGGTGGCGTCCTTGGCCGCTAGACGATGGGGACAGCGGGAAAGAGTATAGCAGACTTTTTTGCCGGCGCGTATATCGTTGGCAAACTGGAAAACCACCACAAAGGTGCCTGTCTCCTTTGTGGTGGTGGGGCGTTAGGGGAGGAGCTTCATGGCGGCGTCGTGAGCGGTGCGCTCGTAGGTGTCGTCGAGGGGCTTGAGCGGCAGCAGGGCTGTGGCCTGCGCATCGCCGCGGCGCTCGAGGGCGTGGGTGATGAGCCAGTCGGCGAGCTCGGGGTTCTTGGGGAGCGCCGGCCCGTGCAGGTACGTGCCGATGACACCCTTGTAGATGATGCCCTCAAAGCCATCGTCGCCGTTGTTGCCGGTGCCTGTGACGACAGACGTTCCGAGCGGCGTGGCCTCTGCATCGAGCAAGGTGCGGCCGCCGTGGTTCTCGAATCCCACAAAGGGCTCGGGTGACAGGTCGGTCTTGACGGCGACGTTGCCGATCAGGCGGTCGGAGCCGCGTACGGTTTCGGCGGCAATGACGCCCAGGCCCTCGATGCGATCTTCGCCCATATAGTACGAACGGCCGAGCAGCTGATAGCCGCCACAGATAGCAAGCAGTGTGCCGCCGTCCTCAACATAGGCCGCGACCTTGTCTTTTTGAGCGAGCAGTTCGTGTGCCACGGCCAGCTGGTCGCGATCGGAGCCGCCGCCCATCATAACGATGTCGGCGTCGGTCAGGTCGAGCGTCTCGCCCATGTGGACTTCGTCCACACGCACGGGAATGCCGCGCCAGGCGCAGCGGCGTTCGAGCGCGATAACGTTGCCGCCGTCGGCGTAGAGGTTGAGCGCATCGGGATACAGGTAGACGATGCGCAGGGGGCGCGAAAGCTCGACCGGCGCAATATCGGTGGGGACAGCGCTACCATCGGCGCGCGTTACGGCGTGGGAGACAATCGAGCTTGCATCGTCGTCTTTAAGCCCGTCGAGCTCCTTGACTAACGGCGGGAAGGCCGTGTAGTTGGCGACGGCGTAGAAGGTGTCATCGGCGGCCTCGTCTGCCACGGCGCCGATCGCCTGCGCGACGTCCGAGATAATCGCGGCATCGATGCCGGCGTACTTGAGGCGTACCTGCATGTCGTGCGCACGCGTGCCTCCGGCAAAGGCGACAAGACCCGGCGTGTCGGCGATGCGCTCGAAGTCGACATCGTAGATCCACGAGACATCGTGGCCGTCGGCATCGTTATCGTTTAGGAAGAAGGCGCAGAGCCTGCCGCCTGCCGTTTTAATGGACTGGATCTGGCGATCGAAGCCCACGGGATTCTTGGCCAGGTTTGCCTCGACGGTGCGACCGGCAATATCCCAGCGGCCCATGCGTCCGCCGGCAGGCACGTAGGCATCGAGCGTGGGCTGCAGGTGCGCCGCGTCCACGCCCAGCTCGTGCGCCGCAAAGAAGGCGGCGGCGACGTTATAGACCATGTACAGGCCGTTGTAGCGCGTGGCGATGTGCGTTGCGGGTGCGTCGGTATTGGGTCCAAAGACCAAGTCAAATTCGTAGCCGTCGTAGGTAAGCTCAACGTCCGTCACGCGACGGACAAGCGCAGGGCGGGCCCAGCCGCACGAGGGGCAATGGTAGGCGCCGAGCTGGCCGTATTGCACGTAGTCATACTCCAGCGGCGCGTTGCACTGCGAGCAAAAACGCGAGTCGCTAATGCGATCGGACTCGGTGCCCGTGGCGCCGTCGATGCCAAAGGCGATGCTCGTGTTGGGAACGCGTGCGGCGATCGCGGCACACAGCGGGTCGTCTGCGTTGTAGATGAGCGTTGTTGCCGGAGAGAGCTCCAACGCATGGGCAATGACGTCTTGGGTATGGTCGATCTCGCCGTAGCGGTCTAGCTGGTCGCGGAACAGGTTGAGCAGCACGAAGTACGTCGGCTTGAGCTTGGGTAGGACGCGCACGGTGTAGAGCTCATCGCATTCAAAAACGCCCACGCGCTTGCCGCCGCCGGCTCGCTTGAGGCCGCTGCGCGCCTCGAGCAGTGCGCCCACCACGCCCGGCTCCATGTTGTTGCCGGCGCGGTTGCATACCACGGTGGCGCCGCTGGCGGCAACGGCGTCGGCGATGAGGTTGGAGGTGGTGGTCTTGCCATTAGTACCGGTGATCACCACGCTGCGGTCGACCAGGCTCGCGAGGTCGCTTAGCAGCTCGGGGTCGATCTTCATGGCGATGCGGCCGGGAAGCACGCCACCCTGGCGTTTGAGGACAGAGCGCAGTCCCCAGCGGGCGATATCGCTCGAGGTGCAGGCGAGAGATGAGCGGAGGTTCATGAAGCCGTTCCTAACATAGATGACATGGTCGGGGCGATCGCGTCGCTAAAAGCCGTAGCGGCGCGCAAATTCCTGGGCAAGCTGCGATACATCTTCGCAGGCGTTGGCCCAGGGGGCAAAGTCGGGGGTGTCCGAGATAATACCGTCGGCTTCCCAAACCGCCTGGTGCGAGAGGTCCCAGGGGTCGCGCGGCTCGGGTCGGCAGGGAAGATACGGCGTCTGGTACATGGGGTTCAGCAAGAAGAACGCGCCGCCCTCGCAACGGTTAGCGAACTCACGCAGCGCGCGCGTCGCCGGGCGCATCTTGTTCGTTTTGAACAGCAAGATCGTGCGGGCGAGCAGGTACCAAGGAGAGTTTTCGAGTGCGTCTGCCCCCATCTGCTCCTCGAGCTGGTGGGCCAGGGCAAAAAAGCCGTCCTGGTCTTCTAGGCGGGCGAGGGCGAGCAGCACGGTGCCGGCGGCCCGGGTAGGATAGCCTTCCGCCTTAAGAACGCGGCGAGCATAGTTGGCAGCGGCGCGGTAACGAGCGCTCGCCATGCACAGCTGCGAGATGGCCTCGAGTGTGTGAAGCCACCCGATAAGGGCCGGCTCGCTCACGGTAAGGTCCGCTGCGGTGACACCGTCGGCCAAAACATTATTGGCCCAGTAGTGCGGGACCTCCATATCAAACCCGGGCACGCCCTGTTGCAAGTAGTCGGCCGTGCTCGTCTCGAGCTTCATCAGGTCGCCCAGGCAGGCGTCGACGGGCGTGTCCGCCAAAATGATGGCGAGCAGCTGGGCATCGACGGCCAGCGCATCGATGCGGACGATCTTGAGCAGCTCATCACGCATATCGTCGAACAGGCGGTTGCGCGTCTGCTCAAACTCCTCGTCGCTGCCCATGTCCTCGATGCGATGGAGCTCGTCGAGCAGGTGGCGATGAACACCGGCATAGGACAGCAGCGCCTGAGCATGCTCGGACTGCGCATACTTTTGGGGATTCGCGCTAATGTCGTTATGGACAAGCTCGCGTGCTGCATCGGTGAGCTCGGGGTGCGACGCCAGATAGGTGCGCTCCAGGTAGGCGGGGATGTAGACGCTCGGATCCATTAGAGGTCTCCTCCCTTAAACGGCAAGCCCTGCTCGGCCGCCCGCAGTATGCGCTCGTCGATCTGGGAACGCACGATGTCGTTGGTGGCGATCCAGGCGGCAAAGCTGGCGTTGTCGGGAGCGCCCAGGCCCTCCTGCAGTACCGGCGTCGCCTCGGACAATGCAAGGACAAGCTCGTCGGTCGAGCCCACGCCCACGTTAACGCGGGCATAGACGCCATCGGGAAACTCGGTTTGGAAGTAGAGCGCCTCGGCGGCGTGGGGGCACGAACGCACAAGGATACGCAGGTAGTGTTCGGCACCCTCGTAGTCCAGCTCGCGCCAGGCTGCGCTCATCAGTGCGATGAGCGTCCACGGGTCCAAGTCGCGCTCTGCATCCTTGGGACGGCGGCGCAGCGGGGTATTCGCGAGGTACGGCACGGAGTGAGCGGAGCGAAAGCGCTTGAGCTCCTCGGCGGGGTATTCGAGCTTTGCCATGGCGAGCATCGCGGTGTGGCGGACACCAGCGGGGTCGTTGGGCGCAAAGTCCAAGCTGCGATTTGCGGCTTCGAGCGACATGCGATAGCGGCCGCTAATGAGGGCGCGCGATGCCAAGGCGGCAAGCCAGCGCAGATAGGGGCGGCGCGTGAGGTCGCCAGCGGCCTCACGCTCGTAGGGGTCCTGAGCCGAGGCGATCTTGAGCGCCAGGTCGTGTTCGACTTCATCGCACTTGGACACCAGGTACTGTACGTATTCCTCGTTGGATTCGGCGGTGAGCGCCGTCAGCATGCGCTGGGCATCCCAGTTGGCCGGATCGAGCGCGGCTGCCTCGCGGAGCATGTTCTCGGCTGCGGCTTCTTCTTGCTCTGCCTGGGCGTCGTCGGGGATAAAGGGGATGCGGTAGTCGACAGCCTCGACCACCTTGGCAATGAGGTGCCCGGCGCGGTCGCGGTCGTGCACGATGAGCGGCGCGGGGTTGCGGGTGAATTGCTCCATCAGACGCTCGACGGCGGGGCCGTCGGTGAGCGGGATATTGTCGCGGCGCAAGGCCTCAAGAACGAGGCGATGGCAATCCTCTTGAATGGGATCGAATGCCATGGGGCCTCCTTTGCTGCGGTTAGGGTTCAAATGTCTCTATATAAAGTTCTAGTTTACCCGCATGTGGCACACCGGGGGTGCCGCACTTGGACATGCACCTTTGCACCACGAAGACGGATGTCGCACAAATGTCGGCACCTTGGACGACTGAGTGGTATCACGGTGCCGCAAACGGTCGATTTTTGGCGGCGAACGGGGCGCATTTTGGAGGGGCACAGTCCTGCCCGGGATATGTGGTCAACCTTGATAAAACGTTTGCCCAGCTTGGGAGTATGAATGCCCCACAAGGGTCTTCAGGGATAGAAAAAACGTTTCATCATTGTCGGCTTTAGGTGAATAACTGACCAACCAGAACGGTAGAATAGTGTTTGTCTGAGCGTTGAGACGTTTAGACATCGCGCATTGTCATCGCCGGCAACGCGCAAAACGGTCCTAACGGAGCCAATCGGGTGCTCCGTTATATACGCAAGTCTAAGAGGGGCTTGTTTAGGAGGCACAGTATGGGACGTTTTACCAATCCTCGCGATCTGTACTTTGGTGAGGGCGCTCGCCACGAGGTGAAGAACCTCAAGGGCAAGAAGGCCATCATCGTTTCTGGCGGCAGCTCTATGCGCCGCGGCGGGTTCCTGCAGGACGTCGAGAACGACCTTAAGGAAGGCGGTTTCGAGGTCAAGCTGTTCGAGGGCGTCGAGTCCGACCCGTCCATCGAGACGGTCATGAAGGGCGCCGAGGCCATGCGCGAGTTCGAGCCCGACTGGATTATCGCCATCGGTGGCGGCTCGCCCATCGATGCCGCTAAGGCCATGTGGGTCTTCTACGAGTATCCCGAGGAGTCCTTCGATAACATCATCCAGCCGTTCAGCTTCCCGGAGCTGCGTCAGAAGGCTCATTTCTGCGCCATCTCCTCTACCTCCGGCACCGCTACCGAGGTCACCGCGTTCTCCGTCATTACCGACTACGCCAAGGGCATCAAGTACCCGCTGGCCGACTTCAACATCACCCCTGATGTCGCCATCGTCGACCCCGAGCTCACCTACACCATGCCCGCCAAGCTGTGCGCTCACACCGGCATGGATGCTCTGACCCACTGCATGGAGGCCTACGTTTCCACCTGCGCCTCTATGTTCACCGACGCCAACGCCCTGCACGGCATCCGCGAGATCGTCGAGTGGCTGCCCAAGTCCTATGCTGGCGACCATGAGGCCCGTCAGCACATGCACGAGGCTCAGTGCATCGCCGGTATCGCCTTCTCCTCGGGCCTGCTCGGCATCGTTCACTCCATGGCTCACAAGACCGGTGCTGCCTTCGAGAACGGCCACATCATCCACGGTGCCGCTAACGCCATGTACCTGGGCAAGGTTATCCAGTGGAACTCCAAGGACCCGCGTGCTGCTGAGCGTTACGCTTACGTGGCCAAGGAGATCCTGCACCTTCCCGGCGAGACCAACGAGGAGCTCATCGCTGCGCTCGTCCAGAAGATTCGCGACCTCAATGACCAGCTCAACATTCCGCAGTCCATCAAGGATTACGCGAATGGTGGCGTGAAGGTCGACGCCGAGAACCCGCAGATGGTTTCCGAGGAGGAGTTCCTCGCCAAGCTGCCCGAGATCGCTGCGAACGCCGAGACCGACGCCTGCACGCCCGAGAACCCGCGTGAGACCAAGGCTGCCGACTTCGAGAAGATCCTCAAGGCCTGCTACTACGACACCGACATCGATTTCTAATCGACTCTTGTTATCGTAACGAGGGGCTCCGCACGTATCCGTACGGAGCCCCTTTCTTTTTTCTTTTAGAGAATGGGATAGTTATGGCTGCAATTTTCAATAGCCCCAGCAAGTACATCCAGGGTCCGGACGAGCTCGCCAAGCTCGGCTCCTATGTCGAGCCGCTCGGCGCTAAGGCCCTCGTCATCGTGACGCCTTCGGGCAAGAAGCGCGTCGGTGCCAAGATCGAGGGTGGTTTTGCCGAGGCTAAGGCCGAGCTGCTGTTTGAGGACTTTAACGGTGAGTGCTCCAAGGGCGAGGTCGATCGCCTGGTTGCGCTCGCTCGCGACAACGGTTGCGACATCATCGTCGGCGTCGGTGGCGGCAAGATCCTCGACACCGCGAAGGCCGTCGCCTATTACCTGGAGTCCCCGGTTATCATTTGCCCCACCATTGCTTCGACCGATGCCCCGTGTTCGGCGCTTTCGGTGCTCTATACCGATGACGGCCAGTTCGACAAGTATCTCTTCCTTAAGGCAAACCCCAACATTGTCCTTATGGACACGACGGTTATCGCGGCGAGCCCGGTGCGCCTGACGGTTTCCGGTATGGGCGATGCGCTCGCAACCTACTTTGAGGCCCAGGCGACGCATGATGCCGACGGTGGCACCTGCGCTGGCGGCAAGGGCGGCATGGCCGGTCTGGCGCTCGCCAAGCTTTGCTACGAGACGCTCATGGCCGATGGCGTCAAGGCCAAGGTTGCGCTGGAGAAGGGTGCGCTCACGCCTGCCGTCGAGCATATCATCGAGGCCAACACGCTGCTCTCCGGTATTGGCTTTGAGAGCTCGGGCCTTGCTGCTGCTCATGCCATCCACAATGGCCTGACGATGCTGCCCGAGTGCCACGGCATGTATCACGGCGAGAAGGTCGCCTTTGGCACCATCGTTCAGCTGGTACTCGAGGATGCTCCGACTGAGAAACTCGAGGAAGTCTTGGGCTTCTGCATTGAGCTGGGCCTGCCGGTCACGATGAAGGAACTTGGCGTTGCCGAGCTTACGCGCGAGCAGGCCATGATTGTTGCCGAGGCCGCCTGCGCGCCCGATGACACCATGTGCAACATGCCGTTTGAGGTGACGCCCGAGATGGTCGCAAACGCCATTCTGGGTGCCGACGCACTGGGTCACTACTACCTCATGGATGAGTAAACTAAGGTAAGGAAGGGTCAAAGCCGGCAGATGGCTTTGCCCCTTTTTGCTATGGTGCAAAGGGGGCAGGTTACTTTGCACCAATCGTTGTTTGATGAAGGGCGGATTCTCGTATGGCGCTTCCTATGGTTTATGGCGGTCCCGGCCGGTATGTTCAGGGGCCGGGCGAACTTTCGCGTCAGGGCAGGTATTTGTCATGGTTGGGCTGCGCTGCCTATGTCTTGTTTGACCAGGGCACCGAGGATCGGCTGTGCAGGCAGATCGTCGATGGATTTCTGGATGAAGATCTGAGTGAGCCGTTCTTTAAGATTTATGACGGTCCGTGTACGGAAGAGGCCGTTGTAAAAATGGCTAAGGAAGCCCGGGCCGAGTATTGCGACATGGTGGTGGGTATTGGCGGCGGCAAGATGCTCGATATCGCCAAGGCAGTAGCGTTTTATGCCGAGTTGCCGTTGTGCGTATGCCCCACGGCGGCTTCGATGGACGGTCCGTGCAGCGCGATTTCGGTGCTGTATCACGAGGATGGGTCGTTCGACCGCTACCTGATGCTCGAGAAGAATCCAGACCTGGTCGTGGTCGATACCAACGTGGTCGCGGCGGCCCCACTGCGTATGACGGTTGCTGGTATGGGCGATGCGCTGGCAACGTACTTCGAGGCGCGTTCGTGCGCCGCGGCGCACGGCGCCAACGAGCACGGTGGCGCGCCGGGGCACTTGGCCCTGGTCGCGGCACGTTCCTGCTACGACACGCTCATGGAATGCGGTGTCGCTGCCAAGCGCGATCTCAAAAAGGGCCGTACATCGCCGGCGGTTGAGCGTCTGATCGAGTGCAATATTCTGCTCTCGGGCGTCGGTTTTGAGAGTGGTGGCTTGGCGTTGGCGCATGCCATCGCCAACGGTCTGACGATCCTGCCCGAGTGCAAGGCCATGCATGGTGAGGCCGTGGCATTTGGTCTGGTGGTGCAGCTGCGCCTGGAGCGTGCGCCCGAGCTTGATCAGGTGCTCGAGTTTTGCCAGCGCGTCGGTCTGCCGACGACGCTTGAGGAGCTGGGGCTTGGTGAGATTACCGATGCCGATTTGCTGAGCGTTGCCGACGCAACTTTTAAGAACGAGCGCAACATGGCCAACGAACAGGCAAAGGTGACTAGGCAAAAGCTCGTGCAGCTCATGCGCGAGGCATAGTTTGGCGCTTGATTGACCTTGTGCAATCGAGGCGGCGATAGGCCATGGGCTATTTGCCGCAAAGATGCGCCGCGTGAAATTTGCCCGAGGTGTGGACCGATAGCGTATTATTATCTCTTGCTTGTTTGCACTGCTCAGGGAGGGGCCGCGCATGGCGCAGGAACACGATCTGTTTGATGACATTATCGAGATCAGCAAGGGTTTCGACTTTCTTAAAAACCCGCTTGGCGGTGTGACCGATGCGCTCGATCCGTCGGCGCCGCAGTGGAATCCTGCCGACTACAAGGAGCGTCCGCGCGGCAACACCATTCCGTGCTTGACCTGCAAAAACGAAAAGAGTGGCTGCACCGCGTGCATGGACGTGTGTCCGGTCAGCGCCATCGAGGTCGAGGAAGGTGCCATCGAGATCCTCGATTCCTGTCGCAAGTGTGGCCTGTGCGCCGCTGCCTGTCCGACTGAGGCGATCATCTCGCCGCGCCTGGCGCCCAAAAACCTGTATGACGACATTGTCTCGGCGGCTACAAGTCACGAGACCGCCTACGTTACCTGCACGCGCGCCCTTAAGCGCATGCCGCGCGAGAACGAGGTCGTCGTTGCCTGCGTGGGCGATATTACAGCCGAGACCTGGTTCTCGGTGCTGGCCGACTATCCCAACGTGAGTGTGTATCTGCCGCTGGGCGTGTGCGATAAATGCCGCAACACCGGTGGCGAGGACATGCTGGGCGAGGCGATTGCGAAGGCCGAGGAATGGGCTGGTACGGGTATGGGCCTGGAGGTCGACCCCAAGAGCCTCAAATGCCATAAGCGCCGCGAGTACGAGCGCAAGGAATACATGGAAAAGATCGCCCGCACCACGGGCCTGACGGTGACCAAGCTCAACCCGGCGACGGCGGCGCTGGCCTCGGTGACGCAGAAGCTCAAAGCCCATCGCCATCAGATCACCCAGCTGGAGCGCACGCTCAACACCATGTGCGGCACCACGACGACCAAGCGTCGCCGCTCGCTCACGCATGGACGACAGCTGGTGCTCTCGACGCTGCAAAACCACCCCGAGCTTGCCCAGAACATGCAGGTGAGCACGCCGGAATGCGATTTTGACAAGTGCACGTCGTGCGGCGAGTGCGTTAACGCGTGCCCCACGTCCGCCTGCGATTTGGTGGGAAGCGGCCGCTTTGCACTGGAGTCCACGTATTGTTTAGGCTGTGGCGCCTGTGTCAAGGTTTGTCCCGAGCATGCGCTCAAGCTGGTTCAACACGACGCGTCCAATCTGGTTGTCGTCGACCCCGAGGCCGAGGAAAAGGCTGCCCAGAAGGCGAAGGCTCACGAGGAGGCCGAGAAGGTCAAGGCCGAGGCAAAGGCCAAGCTCGATAAGATGCTCGATCAGGTGGAAAAGCTCGCAGACTAGTCAGCGACCCCTATCTCTGCTTCATTAGCGCCGCCGTGGCGTCCGGGTTCGCCCAGATGCCACGGCGGCGCTATACTTATGCAGTTTGAAGTACCTGTACCAAAAGGAGCTGTCGTGTCCCTTTCCATCGGTATCGTGGGCCTGCCCAACGTAGGCAAGTCGACGCTGTTCACCGCGCTTACCAAAAAGACCGGCCTTGCCGCCAACTACCCGTTTGCCACGATCGACCCCAACGTGGGTATCGTCGACGTGCCCGATAGCCGCCTGCAAAAGCTCGCCGACATCGTCAACCCCGGCCGCATTGTGCCGGCAACGGTCGAGTTCGTCGACATCGCAGGTCTGGTGAAGGGCGCTAACGAGGGCGAGGGTCTGGGCAACCAGTTCTTGGCAAACATCCGCGAGACCGACGCCATCTGCGAGGTCGTTCGCTACTTTAAGGATCCCAACGTTATGCGCGAAGTGGGCCGCACCGGCGAGTTCGTCGACCCCGCCGGTGACGCCGACACCATCATGACCGAGCTCATCCTGGCCGACATGGGTACGCTCGAGAAGCAACTGCCCAAGCTCGAGAAGGAGGCCAAGCGCGACAAGGAGCTCATGCCCAAGTTCGAGGTCGCCAAGCGCCTACTCGCCTGGCTCAACGAGGGTAAGCGCGCCGCGTCCATGGAGATGACCGACGAGGAGCGTGCTGCCGCCAAGGGTCTGTTCCTGCTCACCATGAAGCCCATCCTGTATGTGGCCAACGTGGACGAGGATATGCTCAACGACGACCTGGCGCCCATCGACGGCGTCAAGCCGCTGCCGATCTGCGCCAAGATCGAGGCCGAGCTTTCCGAGCTCGATCCCGAGGACGCCGCCGACTACCTGGAGAGCCTGGGCCTGGAGCAGCCCGGTCTGGACGTGCTCGCGCAGGCAGCCTACAAGCTGCTCGGCCTGCAGTCGTTCTTTACGGCTGGCGAGATGGAGGTCAAGGCCTGGACGGTGCGTCAGGGTGCGACCGCTCCGCAGGCTGCCGGTGTCATCCACACCGACTTTGAGCGCGGCTTTATTAAGGCCGAGGTCATTGGCTACGACGACTACATCGAGCTCGGTGGCGAGCAGGGCGCCAAGGCTGCCGGCAAGCTGCGTATTGAGGGCAAGGACTATGTCATGGCCGATGGCGACGTCGTGCACTTCCGCTTTAACGTATAAGGACGACGCATATGTTTAAATATGGCAAAAAAGCTGGCTACATGGGTATTGCGCTGCTCGTACTTGCGGTGATTCCGCTGGTGGTCGCAGCGTGTGTTATCCCCAACATTGGTCCCGAGGTAGCAACAAAGTTTAATGCTGCCGGCGAGGCGACGCGCTGGGGCAAGAGCTACGAGTTGCTGGCGCTGCCGGTGCTCAACTTGCTGCTGAGCGTGGCGACGTACTTTACGGCGGGACGCCAGGCAAAGAACAATGAGGAATCCGCCGCCATGGCGCGCATCGTGTGCGAGCGCTACCTGCGAAACGGCTGCATCACGGGTGTGTTTCTCAACGTAATCAACGTCTACTTTATGTATTCGGCGATTACCGGTATGGGCTTTGGCCTGGGCTTTTAGCTTGCGCCTTTAGGCAACGAGCCTGCAAGCATATTCGATGGCTGCTGCGAGGCCGCCGCTCGATCGTGGTTTAAAGACCATGTCGGCGGCGGCCTCGTTTTCGTATCCGGCGCCGCGAAGGGTGAGCGCGGTACCGGCTTCCAGGAGAAGGGGCAGACCGCGTTGGCTGGTTGCGATTACGGCAGCCTGATTGAGCGAGCAGCTGTGCGCTTGGCATTGGATGGCAAGTTCGCCTTGCGCCGGGCAAGGGACCAGAACGGCGGCTACGCGACTTGATAGCAATGCAAATGCTGTGCGCTCATCGGGCGAAAGACATTCTGCTTCAACGACGACGAGCTTGGGCGGTGCGCTGTTTGTGCGAAGCGTGGCTCGGTACGTGCGGACCGAAGAACCCGACATAGAAAACTCCTGTGTATTCGGCAAAACGTAAACTATAGTTTACGTTTATGTTCGGCTCCATTTCAAACTCGTCTGCATGGACGAACGTGCTAAACAGATTCTTGGCAGGCGGGTCGAAGAGACACGCAGGGACCTTGGTATCTCCAAGGTTGATTTTTGTGTGGCGACAGGAATCAGCCGACCCTACCTCGACCGAATCGAAGATGGGACGGCAAATTTCACGCTCAAGGTTCTATTTAAGATCGCGCCCGCACTCGGCATGACGGTGTCAGAGCTTCTCGAGGGTATCGAATAGGGGATACCCGTCGACAACTGAATTACGCCATCGGGATGCGGTCGTGGTTGACTTGGCTGTAGAACAGGCGCTGGATTTCGGCGGCATCGCGTGACTGGCCGAGTGCCCACATGGTTTTGGCCACGAGCGTCTCGGTTGTCATATCGTCGCCGCGCAGAATGCCCGGATGATCGGCGTAAGCACGGCCGACCTCATAAACGCCCAGATCGAGGCCCTCTTCGGGGACCTGCGTAGTCATAACGACGGTGCGGCCCGAATCGACCCAGCGGAAAATTGCCTCTTGGAACGACTCGCCCGACTCACCAAACTCGGGAATACCGCCAATGCCAAAGGTCTCCAGGATTACAGCATCGTAGCTATCGGCAAGGGCTTCGAGGATGCCCGGGTTTACGCCGGGCGTAAGCTTGAGTACAAATACGCGCGGGTCGATGCTGTCGTAGAAACGCACCGGGTTTTCGCCCTGATGCGTGCCGTGAAGCCCGTTGCGCACGATGCGGTCGTTGCGGATGTAGGCAATGGGCGGATAGTTGACGCTGATGAACGCGTTAAAGCTCATGGTGCGCTGCTTGCGGGCACGCGTGCCGGCAATGGCGACGCCACCAAACACGATCGAGACGTCGTGCGAGTGCTCGTCGAGCGCATAGAGCAGGCTCTGGTACAAGTTGAGCTTGGCGTCGGTAAAGGGGTTGCCCATGGGCTTTTGCGAGCCGGTGAGTACGATGGGCTTGGGGCTGTCCTGAATCAGGTAGGAAAGCGCTGCCGCGGTGTAGCTCATGGTGTCGGTGCCGTGCAGAATCACGAAACCGTCGTGGTCGGCATAACCCTCGACGATGACGTCGCGGATGCGCATCCAGTCGCTGGGGCGCATATTGGTGCTGTCGATGTTCATGGGCTGCACCACGTCGAGCTCGCAGAGACCCGAGATCTCGGGGACGCTCTGGGCGAGCTCCTCACCGGTCAGGGCGGGGGAGAGGCCATTGCCGTCCTCGGTTGATGCGATGGTGCCGCCCGTGGCGATGAGAAGGATGCGCTTCATGCTGGTATTCCTATCGTATTTGCCGCCGCAAAGGCGGAGTCGTTCGGCAGTATTGTGGCACAGGGCGTCCAATGTTCAAACGTATTACATCATCCGTAACGTTTGGTAACACTTCAATTGTCGTCAAACAGGGGCCCAGGTCGTGCGTTTGCCGTGCGCTGATGGCTGCGAGGGACGAGAAACCCCATATAACGTGTACACTATGGAAGTTAATTTCGTTCATTCGCGCGGGTGGGCACCGGCTCCCCGCCAACAAGAGGGGGAACCATGGATCAAAAGGCTTCCGCAAAGGTCCTCGTACTCGACTTTGGTGCGCAGTACGGTCAGCTCATTGCCCGTCGCGTCCGCGACCTCAACGTGTATTCCGAGATTGTCCCCTGCGACATCTCGGCCGACGAGATTCGCGAGATGAACGCCTCTGCGCTCATCCTTTCCGGCGGCCCGGCCTCCGTGTACGCCGAGGACGCTCCGTCCATCGACCCCGCCATCTTTGACCTGGGCCTTCCCGTCCTGGGCTTCTGCTACGGCCATCAGATCACGGCCGTGACGCTCGGCGGCAAGGTCGGCCACTCCGAGGTGGGCGAGTACGGTCGCGCCACCATCACGCGCACGGCCGGCGCCAAGCTCTTTAACTCCACGCCCATGGAGCAGACCGTGTGGATGAGCCACCGCGACGCCGTGTCCGAGGTGCCCGAGGGCTTTACCGTTACCGCCAGCACCGACGTATGCCCGGTTGCCGCCATGGAGTGCATCGAGCGCAAGATCTTTACCACGCAGTTCCACCCCGAGGTCAAGCACTCCGAGTACGGTCAGCAGCTGCTGAGCAACTTCCTGTTTGAGATCTGCGGCCTGGAGCCCAACTGGAGCATGGACAACCTGGTCGAGACCATGACGGCTGAGTTCCGCGAGAAGGTCGGCGACGACCGCGTGATTCTGGCCCTGTCCGGCGGCGTCGACTCCTCCGTCGTGGCTGCGCTGGGCGCCCGTGCCGTGGGCAAGCAGATGACCTGCGTGTTCATCAACCACGGCCTGCTGCGCAAGGGCGAGCCCGAGCAGGTGGAGGAGGTCTTCACCAAGCAGTTTGACGTCGACTTTATCCACGTCCACGCCGAGGATCGCTATGCCGAGCTTCTGGCCGGCGTGACCGAGCCCGAGGAGAAGCGCCGCATCATCGGTACGCAGTTCTGGAAAGAGTTCTTCGCCGTGGCGCAGCAGCTCGAGTGCGACGGCAAGCCGGTCAAGTACCTGGCTCAGGGCACCATCTACCCCGACATCATCGAGTCCGGCGCTCGCAAGACAGGCGGCAAGACGGCCACCATCAAGAGCCATCACAACCTGATCCCGTTCCCCGAGGGTGTACACTTCGACCTCATTGAGCCGCTTGATCACTTCTTTAAGGACGAGGTCCGCGCGCTTGGTCTGGCGCTGGGCCTGCCGGGTCACATCGTGTTCCGCCAGCCTTTCCCGGGCCCGGGTCTGGCCATCCGCATCATCGGTGCGGTCGACAAGGAGAAGCTCGAGATCCTCAAGAATGCCGACGCTATCGTGCGCGAGGAGCTCGACGCCTACAACCAGCGCCTGTTTGAGCAGACCGGCGAGCGCAACTCCGAGCACAGCTGCTGGCAGTACTTTGCGGTCCTGCCCGACATCAAGTCCGTCGGCGTTATGGGTGACGAGCGCACTTACCAGCGCCCGATCATCCTGCGTGCCGTCGAGTCCAGCGATGCCATGACCGCCGACTGGGCCAAGCTGCCCTACGACGTCCTGGCTCGCATCTCCGGCCGCATCGTTGCCGAGGTCCCTGGCGCCAACCGCGTCTGCTACGACATTACGTCCAAGCCGCCCGCGACCATCGAGTGGGAATAGAACAGGCGTTCGATAAAATAATATAGTATTAGATAGCGGGCACGGTTTCAATCGAATCCGTGTCCGCTGCTGTATGTGTGTCCTTGCACGCCCAATATGTGCCGTAAAAGCCGTCTTCTTCAACGTCAAAGTGAATGGGCTTCATTTTTGCCTTTTAAAATCTAATTTTCACGATTTGCATTTTCATCCCGTTGTCACCGACCCTTGCGAGAAACCGGAAAAAGCCGCTGACAGAAGGGTCTCTCAAATCGTTGTAACCCAGCATATAGCCGCGACTTGTGACCTGTAGACGGCTGTTCCACGTGCCGATTTCCTTGGCGGCATCCGAAACCGCAAAATATGCCCCCACATCCTTGATTTTTGCAGTCTTAAGCCATGTTTTTGCGATCATCTTTACTGCCGTCCGATTGGCAGCATCAAAGACCAGCACACCGCCGGGGAAAGCGTCCGCCATCCCCCGCACCAGTTCCCGGACCTGCTGGGTCAGAAAGTAATAGAACACTCCGGAGGCAAAGAACACCGCCCCGCCGGAGGCATCGATTTTGCCAAACCATGCGGTGTCTTTCAGGTCGCAGGGGATATTTTGTTCTCGATCCCCGGCGGGCAGCAGCTGCTGCCGCAAGGCAATCACATCCGGGAAGTCCAGATTGTAGATCTTGCATCTACCGTTGTCGCAGGTTCTGCCGGTGTTGTCTAGCCCGCAGCCCAGATTGACCACCGCCGCATTGGGGTGGTCTTTCAGGTAATCCCGCACCTCAAAAGCAAGATCACCCTGCCGCGTGGCCACCTCCAGCGCACCAAAGCGCTGCATCAGGCTGCGGGAGTTTTTCTCTGCCTCTGAAAAGTCGTAGTCGATCTGGCCGAGCAGACGAACCGCTGTTTCATCCTTGTAAAGGTTCGGGTACAACTCCGTACACAGCTTCCGGGAATACAGCGGGAGGATCAGCGTCTCCTGCACGGTGTTTTTCTCAATTTTACATTTCATAGGTTTCTTCCTCAGTGAATAAAAACTGTCATAATTGCCGCCAGCACAGCCGCTATGACCGGCATGCCTGACTCATGTGCAGGATGGATGCAAAAAATGCCCGTGCTTGATGCCCTTACTTCCGCGCCGTGACGCAGAGCCACTTTTTCTTTTTGCGTATCTGCACCTCGTGAAAACCCGCCTGCTCCAGATACGCCTTTAATTCAATGTCCTTGTAGATGGTCATGCCGCCGATGATCTGCGTCCACCTCTCGTCCTTGTCCGTATCGCCATTGCTCTCGTTGCAGATGAGAATTGTCCCGCCTGGCTTCAGCGTCCGCCAGACCTCACGGAAGCATCGGGGCAAATCAGGCCAAAAATAGACGGTCTCAAAGGCCGTGGCGGCATCGAAGTAGCTATCCTCAAACACCATATCCGCCACACTGCCTTGCAGAACGGCACAACGCCCCTCCCGAATTGCAATTCGGTTGAGCTTTCTAGTCTTCTCCACGCTGACGGGCGAATAGTCGACGCCCTTGACGACGCCATGCGGGCATTTTTTCAGCAGCCGTTTTATGTTCGCCCCGCCGCCGCAGCCGCAATCCAGCACCTTGGCATTTGGCGCAAGTCGTAGAAATCGAAGTCCCCACCGCGCCACAGGGCTGTGGCCCAGGTTCATCATGGCAACCATAAGTTTTCCGCCGAGGCCCACGGGCTTGCGGGTGTTTTCAAAGAACGACATCTGGCCCCTCCGATTTCGTGCATTCCGCATAGGTCAACGGGAACGAGGCCTTCAGCACCGCGCTTTTCCGCACCGCCCAGCCGTTTTGACGCAGGAAACGCAGGTATTCCTCGCTTGTCCACCTGCTGTGGAGGGGGAATCCCGCCATACTCATGAAAAAGGCTTTTGCCTTGCCGGAAACCGAGTTCCCCGCGTGGGTGAAGGTTGGCGCGATGAGCACGCCGTCGTCCTTCAGCACCCGCCTGATTTCTTGCAGGGCCTTTTCCGGATGCGGCACTATGTGAAGCGCGTTGGACGCGATCACCACTTCGAAGGACTTCTGCGCATAGGGCAGGCGGAACATATCCTGCACGGAAAAGTGCAGCTTTGCGGATTGATTGTCCCGCTTTGCTTCAAGGATCATCTTTGCAGAAGCGTCCGTAGCCTCGATATGCGCCGCCGCATTCACGATGCTCTTTGCGATAAGTCCCGTGCCGGTGGCCACTTCCAGTACGGTTTTTGCTTTCACCACCGGCCTGATCAGCTCATACATCTTCTCATACGCCGCCCGGTCGTTTCGCATGAAACGGTCATACCGACCGGCGTTCTTGTCCCAGAAACCCTCGCGTTCGTGCATGGCTGTCGCCCCCAAACAGTTAGAGCAATCTAACTATAACACACGAATCATGCAGTAAGATGAGGCTAACCTTCTTTTCTTGGCTAAGACGCATCTCTTCGGTTTTCGCTTATAACGGCGCGAATCAGATACTAGGCTGGAGCTGAAGAAAGAGCTCGGCGGACAGGTAGGTCGATACCGGTTCCCGGAACGGTGATCCAGCCAATTACACCAGGGCTCTAGTCATGCAGGTAAACCCAATCCATGACGGGAAATAGGTCCTTTTCTCTAGCCCGACGTCTTTCGCGGGCGACGGGTTAATGTGGCTGGCGGGATTCCCTGCACGAAGCCGTTGTTGCCACCGCCTCCAGGCGCGGTTCGCTCGGCAAGATGGGCGACTACGAGGCCGTACTCGGCGAGGTCAGAAGATCCGATATGATGCGGGGCATCTGGTCCTCTTACGTCTCGGCATCACCCTATGCCGAAGGCGTCGATTTCGAAGAGGCGGTCGATTTGGCCATCGAGCTCGCAAGGCTTTCGGAGCTTGACGATTTGGACTGATGGAGGTGAGAAGTCCCTCACCGCGCCAATACCAGACGATTGCGCTATAGGCATCTCTCCGACCCTTTGAATCACCCCTTTTCACGCTACCCGCTACGAACCCCGGTGGGAGCCGGGGAGTGATTAAAGGAGCGACCTGCGGATTTGCGAATCAATCGAGTCATTCCTGAAATCGCGAATCAAGGGCGTGATTCGCCCAAATTGCGCACGAATCAGCCCTTAGGCGGTATAGTGCGACACGGACTGACAGATCCGTACCGGATAGTCACTGAGGGGACCGGCTCGCTCAGATCTGGCTCGTATTATCGTTCCACGCCTTCGAGCTGCTCTACTGGACGGGCATCCGCTGCGGCGAGCTCCTGGCGCTCACACCGTCTGACTTCATGCTGGAGAGCTCGCGGCTGCGCATCAACAAGTCCTACCAGAGCCTCCGCGGCGTGGATACCGTGACCGCCCCCGAGAAGCCCAAGTCGGTGCGCACAATCGTCATGCCCGCCTTCCTGCGTGGAGGCGAGGCCCTCCGTGAGCGTTCAGAAAGCACCGAGGGACTCGATGGCGGGTTGGCCAAGGAGGTGCGGCTGGGTTGCCCCTTGGGGCGAGCTGAACGAGTCTTTGCAGCGGTGGATCGAGCTGGTGATGAGGTTCTTCCCGGCGTTCGGCGGGCCTGTTGACGCACTTTCGATCGACAAGTCGATGGAATCATCGATGGCAGTGCCAGAGACGCTTGACATGGATACTGATGGGGACACGAGCATCTTCGATATGGGACGCGGGTAGATTGAGTCTTTAAGCTCCATCTGGCACGCGGTTCTCAACGCTATTTGGGACTAATTAGCGATAGAACATAAAGAGAGTGCTTGATGCGGGTCTTCAATCTGTTCCCGCGCTCTCTGGTCCTATCGTGCCGTCATCAAGCATCTTATTTACTCTGTGCAATATAATTCTGGATGCAAAAAGATACCTGCACGGAGGTTTCCGGAATGTCCAAGCTCAACATCGACCAGAAAACGATCAAGCTGCTCCTTACAGATAAGCATTCAGACTTCCTCATCCCAGATTACCAGCGACCTTACGCCTGGGGCGAAGACGAGTGCGCAACGCTGTGGGACGATCTCTTCACCTTCGCGTTTCCCAACGACGACTGTGACGCCTTCAAAAGCACTAGTGATGAATACTTCCTCGGCCCCATTGTTACTTTCAAGAACGACGCAGGCCAGCTTGAAATAATCGATGGCCAGCAGAGACTTACAACCATCATGTTGCTGCTTAGGGCGTTTTACGACAAGTTCGCAAACATGAAGGACAAGCAGTCAATTAAAGTGCGTGACTCGATTGCTGGCTGCGTCTGGAAGACCGATGAGTTCGACGACCCCGACATGGATGCGCTGAAAATTGATTCAGAGGTGGCGAGCGATTCCGACAAAGATGAGTTTCTAGATATATTGCGCCACGGCGCTGTGGGCCCCATGGCCCACAGCGCCTATTCACGCAATTACGCCTTCTTCTCTAAAAGAATGGCCGAGATGGCAAGCGAGTGGCCAAGCTACATCGCGCTATTCGCCGCTCGCATTCTCAATAACGTAATCTTGCTTCCCATCGAGGCGGAATCCCAGGACACCGCACTCAGGATCTTCTCGACTTTGAACGACCGTGGACTTCCGTTGGCAGACGCTGACATCTTTAAGAGCCAGTTCTACAAGCACTTTTCCATCGAGGGCCGCAAAGACGAGTTCGTCACGCGCTGGAAAGCGCTCGAGGAAACGGCCAACCTTATTTTCAAACCGACCTCGGGCACACCGCTCGACGAGCTTTTCACCCGCTATATGTACTATCGCCGTGCCAAGAAGGGCATCCGAGACACAACGACCAAGAGCCTACGCGACTTCTACAGCGATAACTCGTATGAAATCCTACGCGAGGACGCGACGCTCGACGATTTGGAGTCTCTGCTCGATTTTTGGAAACGGGTTGATGCGCAGGAGGGCTTTTCCGAGCGTGTAGCACGCCGCCTATTCGTTCTCAATTACGCACCCAACGGCATGTGGGCTTATCTGTTGAGTACCTGGTTCCTGGCAAAGCGCAATACCAAAGGCGAGCTGGACGACAAAGAGCTCTACGATTTCCTTTGCTACATCACTGGATTCATCTACGCCTACTCACTTGAGCGTCCCGGCGTAAACGCCCTGCGCGGTCCCGTCTATCCCGCACTCATAGATATCGTAGAAGGTCGCAAGGTCGACTTTTCAGCCCATCTGTTCGACCGTGAAACAATTACGGGACGCTTCAGAAGCTATCAGTTCACCAACCAACGTCGCTTCACACGATCGATGCTTGTTTGGTGGGCCTACTCAGATCCTAAGCAACCTCTCATGGACTTGGACACAACGCTCGAGATTGAACACATCTATGCAAGAAAGCGTAACGAGGTACATCCGCTATCCAATCGCTCAAATCTTGAAGCACTAGGAAACAAGGCGATGTTGGAGAAGCGCGTAAACATTCGCGCCTCAGATTACCAACTGACGGATAAACGCAAGTATTACGAGGGCTATGTGAACGATAAGGGCGTTGAGGTGTCGGGGACCGCTGTTCGCGAACTCGTGGAAATTGCGCGATGCGGCGACTTTGCCGAGGGCGACATCGAAATGCGCACCGAGCGGATCATCACTACTTTTGTCGAGTGGCTTGGCAAGTTGGGCCTGTTAAGGGAATAAAACTTGATTCATCTTCGCTTATCGGTCTTGGACCTGGAAAAGCTCGTTGCTTTTGCTCAGTAGACGGACGTTGCCGTCTGCTGCGGTTGCGTGTCAAACATTGGTGTCAGTACCCCGGAAAAGGGGTGTGGCCACCGCCTAGAGTTTTCAGTTACCACGCTGAGACGATAGGAGATGACCACATGGACACTGTAGCGCACGAGGCGCCCGCGACGCCATTGCTTGCGTTTCGCCATCGCTGTTCGAAGCGTGTCGCTTGGGACTCCTGACCAGAGGAGAGCTGACCGTTCCTTGCGAAACCGCGAGACCAGCTATATCCGCTTGCTGCGGGCTTGCTTGAGCCAGTTCCTCTTGAAAGAGCCTATACCTCCGAAGAACTTGTTGTACGTCTTACCGTTCTCCTTGGCTTCGCACTTGACCAAGGCAAGTTCGATGGTGCAGAGGTAATCCGCCACTTGCTCGAGGCGGTAGTCGGTCATCGAGGTCTTGCGGCGTCGGACGACCCCTTTTGAGAGGACCTTGCCCACCGAGCGGTCGAGCGCTTGCTTGACGATGTCCTGACCGTTGTCGTAGTAAACCTTCACATCGTCGAAGGACTGGAAGAAACCCAGGTGTTCAATCATGGCGGAGGAGATGTCGCGTCCCATGCGCTCCATTAGCCTTGCTGGGTCTTCGAACCGGCTGCGGCGGTAGACGAACGTGATATAGGAAATGGGAAGTTTGCGGACGAACGAGGAGAAGTAGGTGAGCATCACCTTGCGCTGCTCGATGTTAAGAAACTCATAATCCTTGTGCCCGTTCATGAGAGCTCGGAGTGAAGCGAAATGTTAGGGAGATCGGCCCTGGCAAGCTTGGCCTCATAGCCCGTGACCGCCTCGGCGATGCTGTCTGCCTGGTCGTGAAAGACGAGTGCGAGCAGATAGTAGCGAGCTTTGCCGCCGCGGTCGCCGCTCTCGTCGACGAAGATGCTGGGCTCCTTGGCCAATGGGGACTCCAATGGAATGGATAAAAAAATAGCCGGGGGACTCCCCCGGCACTTGGAGGTAGCTTAATGAGCCACCAATAACCTTATAGCATGTGCTGGCGGTGAGTGCAAGGGGGCGAGCCGGTGCATGGCGTCGCGGCTGATGCGCAGCATCGCGCACGCCTCGTCGGCGTCGAATATCACGTTAGTCGATGCGATGAGCCACACCTGGTTCCTGCTAATGCTCTTGGTCATGGTCGTCCTCGAGCTCCTTTCGTCTCGAGGCTCCCTCGCGTGCCCGGCCGCGGGCGGCTCTCGGGGCGGTCGCCGCCGTCAATTCCTGCCGCTCCTCGAATCGATCTAGGCGTCCACTGACGCCCTCGACACCAGGAGCTTTCTTCCGAGCCTGTACGAGTCGATCTCTCCCGACCAGATGAGGTCGTACGCCTTGCTCCGGCTTGCCCCCCCCATGTACTCCTGAATCTCTAACACCGTCATCCGTTCGTCGCGGCCCCGGTTGCCCTCGGGCGCGGCGCATTTCGTCGTGTTCGCCATGGTCCCTCCAATCATTCCGCGCGATGCGCCTGCGCGGTCCCGCGTGCGTTTTCGTCTGCGCGACGATTGAACCGTCTGATTGTGGTTGGCGCGCACGACGGGAGCGGAGATGGGTCGAGGTGGGTCGAGCAGGTCGGGTCTCCATGAAACGGCCATGAGCCGCGCTTCTTAGCCCTCAGCTAAGTCTCTGAAAAGTTAAAGGCGCCCATGCGGACGCCTGCTTAGTAGCTGGAGTTGTTCGGTTGTGGTCGGAATGCTCGTCTTCCGCGGTGTTGTCATCCGGGGTCCGGCATCTGTCTTTCGCCTCTTATGTCGTATTTGCTGTTGCATGTTCTGCGAGCGACCTTGTGCAGGTTTTTCAGCCCGTTGTCCCAGGTGCACACGGGTAAATGGTAGCCATCCGTTGGGATACGGACATTGTGGGAGGGCTGTCTGGGTAAGCTGGGATGTACGAGTGGCGGGGCTCTAAAAGCAATAATTCAAGTTAAAGGGCCTTGTGCTCTATTTTGTAAAACGCGAGGGCGCAATCAACTCGACGATTTCCCCGAACCTTTTCTGAACCATATACCGACTTGCGCTCTCGTCTCGAACCAGGCGGTTTTCCTCGTCGTAGCAGTCGTCGATGGCCTTGTTAATCGCCTTCACCGCCTCCATGAATCGCGGCCGCTCCACAGGCGATACCCCGGCCGACTCAAAAACGGCCTCGTTGATCGCTTCTACCTCATGAAGCTCTTCCTCAGGTGCGTCGGGCCCGGGTGCGACAAAGTCGTCGCGAAACCTAAAGGCCCTGTTGACGAGTTCCTCCCCGTATTCTGCAACGACGGCCTCCGTTATATCGTCCCTCTTGTCATTAAGCCGAATCAAGCACGCCATTTCGTCGAGAAGCTCTGGGAGGATGGGCGATTTTAGGATTTCGCTTATCATTGCGCTGTTCGAGCCCCGGCTTTCTCCGAGGTGGTACCTGCGTTCGAAATGTGTGATTTTGCGAACTTCCTCGAGGGCGGATTCCTCTATCCCCGTGTACTCATGGGCATCCTGCGCCTTGTAGGTTTTGCATTCGATATCGCCTATGAGATAGCCGAGATCGACCTCGAGCACCGCGGCGATTTGAAGCATGATTTCAAATTTTGGAAAAGGCCGCACATGGCCCTTCCTGTCCGGAAGGCCAGCGTTGACCCACGTGCTGACGTTCTTCTGCGTAAACCGAGGCTTCTCGCTTTCGCCATAGAATCGATCGTTTATCAGATCCTTGAGATCATTCTGCGTTAGGCCCTGCTTCTTCATGAGTCCAAGGAGATTGTTTCGCCACGCTTCGAGTCTTGGCTCTACGACTTTATTTGACTGCAGAACTTCTGCCTTTGGACCACTCATCTAAAATATCCTCCTAAGTGACTATGACATGATTCAAGCTACAAATATTACCGTTAATCGATTCTATCATTCCGCTTTTCTACGAGGCATACTAACAGGCAGAGAGCAAGTAGACAAGGAGTGCTAGATGAGCAAGACCTATACCAACGAGGAGATTCTCGATCGGCTCAAGAGCCTTGAAGGGGTGCTTCTGGAGCGAGTTTTCGAAACCTCGTACAGCGAGAGCTTGCGTACCTACGACCTTATCGACCACCTGCGAAGCAAGGCCCACGACCTTGGGCTGGAGGGAGAGGACACCTACACCGCCCTCATTCGGGATCTAGAGAAGCTCAGTTCGACCATAGGCGGGCTGATCAACGGGAAGCGCGGCGAGCTTCTCGCCGCAAAAAGTCTCAAATGTCTTCGCGGCGATAACCTGCTGCTTTCCAACATTGCGCTTCCGAATGGAGGCTCGTTCGAGGAATACGATCAAGTTTTAATCGCCCGTTCGGGCGTATACGTGATCGAGGTAAAGAACTACCGAAACGACGTCGTGATAGACGATGGGGGAATCCTGCGCCGCGGCCTTCGCTCCTACAACGTCGGTGAGCGAATGCGTGAGAAGATGCATGCCCTTTGGGATGCGATTCAATTCTCTTCTGACGGCTGCATGAGCGAAGAGGACGTGCATGGCATGCTTCTTTTCGTGAATAACGAGGCAAGTGTTTCCGATTTCTTCCATCGAGTCCCCGTGATGCGTTGTGGCCAGATTGTCTACAGCATCGAAGACGCAAACCGATGCGACGAGAAGCTGTCTTGGGAGGATATGGTTCGCATCAAGTCCGTCCTCCTCGCACGAAAGACGGCGGCAGAGTTTCCAATGCCGCTTGACGAAAACCGTGTAAAAAGCGAGCTCGAGGATTTCCTCGATCTGGTCGAGGCCAAGGCTGCAAAGGACGCTGCTAAATCAATAGCGGCTGGCCACAACGAAGTTGATTCTCCAACAACACTCGATAACCATGCTCGACATTCGCAATTGCCCAGCTGGGTACCCGCCGCGGCGGCTGTCATCTCTGGTTTGGCAATAGGCGCGGGTGGGCTATTCCTGCATGTAAAGAAAGGATAAGGAGCCTGGCTGTTGGATGCGGAAAGCACAGATTGACTACAAAAAGGAGTAAGGATGACCGAAAACACGATGGGATCCATTGCAATAAGCGACGTGACGATTGATGCCATGAACGAGAAGGCCATTAATTGCCAGGGTGTGTTCAAATCCCTTGTCGATGCGACGAGCGGCATCACCGGGCCTCAGGCTGGCCTTCTCGGATGCCTCGTCGTTTCCATTGCCGGGGTGGCGGGATATGGAATATACGCCCTTTGCGACCTGGTCAAATCCGGACACCCCGTCGAGCTCACCTCTGGAGGGGTGCGCTTCGCGGCGAATATGGCAGCGCTCGGCGAGGCGAGCAGCCTCTAATCGGCAGACAGGAGAATCGATGCAGGTGAATGAGATACCTTCGATCGGGACCACGCTGACTTACGGCGAGGCGATCCTCGCATACAACCGCTTCGAGCGATCGATGCTTGAGAAGAGGTGCGGGGCCGGGCTTCTGCCCGCGGTGGGGCTGTACGACCTGCTTTGGCAGTTTGAGTCGCTCGCGCAGAAGTTTGGAATTGAGGGCAAGGGGGCCTTCTCGAGGCTCAAGAGGGAGATCCGGACGTTCTCGAGCGAGAGGACCGCTCTTGCGAACGGGGTGAACGGGAAGAGGTTCTACCTCATGCAGGACAGCCAGGCGCTCAGGCGGCACGACGAGACGCACATCTTCCAGGTCGGGTTCGACGGGGACGCACTCGTGGGGGAATTAGACGAGGCGCTCGCCCTCCTGGCCGACGAGGCCGGCGGGGGCGACGAGTACGGCGACGTGTATTCTCCAGGCTGGCCCGATTGGGGCTCCACAAACCGAGAAGGGGACCCCTTCCCCAAATGGCTCGGAGTGGGCCTGCCCGTGTTGACGGTCTGCCTCGGCATCTCCCTGATCGTTCATGCGATATTCCAGGGCGGTCTCTACTGCAAGTGGTTCTTCTAGCCCCGCTGCGCATGCCTGAAGCGTAAAAAATAGGGCAGAATCGCTCTCACGATCCCGCCCCGCAAACCCGAGGGTTTCTAACTGGCTCCATTATTCCGGGCTTCTCAGTTCTGTCATTGACCCAGGTATCACCCGTCTCCTATAGCGAGTGAATATAAAAATAGGGCAGAGTCGCTTGCGCAAGTCCGCCCCTAAAACCGTGAAGGTTTTGCTATCTGCAGGCTATTCTACCAACCCGAGCGATTCTGTCAACCTGCGAAGGAACTCGAGCGCGGAGCGAGCTGCGGCGTCGGGCCCCTTGTCGGGCAGCGCCTCGGTTTCTCCGTCGGCCCTGGCGAACATCTCGGCGAGCTCGGATGCGGCGCGCGAGCGCGAGGAGCCCTCGGGTACCAAGCCGGAGTGCGCCACGAGCACGGTCGCGACCTCCTGCATGGCCGTATTCCCCATCCACTTCCTCCTGGTCGCCTTGGGGATTCCCACGGCGGCGACCCTTCGGGAGACGCCACTGGACGCCGAGCCCCGGGCGGCGCCCCTCTCGGCGAAGCAGTTGATCAGGCACGAGCCGTGCGCGGCGCAGTTGCGGACGGACTTCACGCGCTTGAGGTCGTAGTGGGAGGTCTCGAAGCGCCTGTCGCCCCATCGCCTGGCGCAGAAGCGCACGAAGTCGATGAGGGTGCCGAACGAGGTGAGCTCAAGGAAGGCCCAGGCAGGCATGTCGCCGGAGTACTTCGCGTAGAGGCTCGAGCTGTAGGGGCTGCGGCCGCTCATCTTGAGCTCGCGCAGGCGGTACTCCCTGTTTGCAGTGGTAAGCGATGCCATGTAGTCGGCCACGATGGCGTAGCCATCCTCTCCACGGTCCTCCATCTCGCGAAGCAGTGTCACCTTCTGGAAGTGCTCGATGTCGAGCGTCATGCCGAGCAGGGCGTGGCGTAGCTCCTGGTCGAGCGCCGCGAGCAGGCGTAGCTGGCCGAAGTCGAGGTCTACGTAGCGGCCGTCGCGCGGGCCTCCCTCGTATTTCGAGAAGAGTTTGCGATAGGATGCGAGCTTGAAGAAGTTGCACTTGTCGCGCAGGTAGTCCTCGGCCTCTTCCTCGGAACACAGCTCGAAGGCTACGCCCTTCTGCTTGAGGTGCTCTATCTGCTGCTCGATCGTGAGGATCGGCTTCCTATCGTGGGGTTCGGCCATGCTCGTTCTCCTGTCATAAAAAGTATTGCCTATTTTACCAGCATGTTCTCGACATTCGGTGAAGGCCTCATCGTCGACTCATGGGCAAGCCGCCTGATACGACTCCCTTTCCCTGCCAGCAGCGCAGTCGCCTGACCTGCGGCTTTGGAATCGCGTTGGAAGCCGCCCTCGACCAATCATTTGCAGTTGTTGCGAGTGGCTTGTGCGTGATGCTGCGGTTGAGTTCCAGAAACGGGCGATTCCGCCCAATCGGGCATCCGAATCACGGCCGGAAGCTCCTTTGGGACAAAAACAAAAACTCAAAGCCCTGAGTTTGAAAAAAGTTTTTGAAGTTGTCCCAGCTTTTGTCCCCGAAGCCGACGAGACGCGACATCGCGTCATTCGGCGGCACGCGTTCCGTGTCGATGCCGAAAACTGGGTGCAACTGGAATGACGGGACGACAGAACCAAAGCCACCAGCGAAATAGTGGGAATAACAGCCCTCGAACCCTTTGGTTCGAGGGCTTTCTTTTTGCATCTCTACCTGGGAAAACGACCAAATTATTCCCGTGTGTCCCTACTGGGCGGTACAACGGAGTACTCGGCGGTACGGGAATAATTAGGCCCTGCGGGAATAATTCACAATTCGGGTCCCCCGAAGGCCGATTTCGAGCGGATGAAACTGACTTGAAACTGCGAGGCGGATTCAAGCCCTCTTCAATTGCATTCGCCCAGGTCAACAAATGGGAATAAAGAAATGCGAAAATCGGTTTCCGCAGTTTCAGTGACCCCGAATGCCGCCGAATAACGCCGTGTATTCTGAGCGTATTGCTTGCATTGTTGCATTATTTTCCACAATGCAAGCATGGAATAAATCGAAGTCATACGAGCCACCAACGACATCGCCTCTTCCCAAAGGGAGCTCTTCACATCTGTGCAGGCGAAGGTGCTCGGCGTCGAGCGGTACGCGCTCTCGAGGCGGGAAGGGCTCGGCAACATAGAGAGGCTCGCGAAGGGCGTCTACCGCATGGGCGGCTCGCCGAGCACGCGGGAGGAGGACGTCCTCGCGGCCTGACTGTCGATCGACCCGGGGAGGCGCCCCGTCGCCATGGGGGCGACGGCTGCATGGCTCTACGGCATCGGCGAGGTCAGCCCCTCGCCCTACGAGTTCTGCACGCCCGAGAGAAAGCAGACTAAGCGCCCGAACCTGATTCATCAGGAAGCGCCGCCTCGACCCGAAGGACGTGGCGATCGTCTCGGACATCCCGGCGACGAGGCCCTGGCTCACGGTGGTGGACCTGATAGACTCCGGGGAGGAACTGAGCCTGGTCGCGAACGTGCTCGCGGACGCGCTCGAAAGGGGCCTCGTCGAAGACGAGGGCGCGCTGAGGGAGAAAATCGACGCCGGGGGGCAAAAGCCGGGATGCCGGCGGGGGCCAGCCTGTACGATTCGTTAGCTAGGAGGCGGGAAGAATGACGTACGAGAACGGCGGTCAGCTCGACAGGGCCCTGAAGAGGGCCGTTCGCGACAGGGGCGGTGACCCCGGGGACGGCTGTCGTCGGGCTTTGCGCGACCGGTTCCTGCGCAGGGTGTTCAGCAACCCCGACGGCCGGTTTATCCTCAAGGGCGGAAGCGGGCTGCTCGCGCGCATCCCCGACGGCCGCGTCACGCGCGACATCGACTTCGCGACGGTATCTGTGTTTGATAGCGTTCAATTTACGGGTTGGGGCTGCGGTGGAAATCCTGGACCAAAAGAGGACCAGGATTTCCACCGCAGCCCCAACCCGAAAATCAGGCTTGACTAAACACAGACGGTCTGCTGCGCGAGTACTTCCCGAAGGGGACCGGCTTCTCTGCGGTCTCGGACGAGGAGGTCGAGCGGGTGTACGATGCCATCAACCGCAGGCCCCACAAGCGCCTGGGGTTCAGGACGCCCTACGAGGTCCACTACTCAGGGGTGTTGCAGTTGCTCTGAGAATTCAAGCTCGAAAAGGCGCAAGCAAAGGTATCTTGACTACGCTCTAAAGCGTGGCGTGAAGTCCGGCATCGTTGACGCGCTGAGGCTTCAGGGAATTGCCGCGAGCGAGGTTGATGCAGTTTCTGTTGTGGTTGACGAGCATTCGACTTCGATCGACGGAAAGTACAACCTGGCAGAATCGGTTGATGAGGAGCTGCGCTGCGGCATGTTCAACCCAACGTGGCAGACCTCCTACCCTCCTGTATTTAGCGACTGGCTGCCCAAGATTCCAGTCTCCTATGTCGACTCCTCCAAGGTGGCTATGGTGAGGGCGGCTGACGTGACGGCGAACTGGGCATTTATGGCCGAGCGCGACAAAGAGACATATCCGCGAGCCTACGAGATGCTATCAAAGGCGACGGTCCTCGGGCTTCTGTAGCGTTGGACATGTAACTATCTGTCTTTTCAAAAGCCGTGAAGATCTTGGTGGATGATAAATTGCGATTTGTCCGCCTCGGCAGCGAAGTCGGCGAACTCCTGTTGGAGGGACAACGGGGGAATTGCAATGGGAATAGCGGCCAAGTCTGCTGCGCTGATATTTGCCTGATGGACACTTCCCTTCGCTATATTACGAAGGACTCGCTTTCCTTCCTTTGAATTCAGGTAACCAGATACATATTCGGCAGAGCTGTGGTCAGCGAACCTTACGCACACGATGTACCCAGCAATAACCATGGTCTCTGACTGATGAAAAACGCAAGTTTTCCCAACCTTGTCAATGCTGTTGGTTCGATTAAAAAGCATATCGCCATAGCGGACGGTAGCATTTTCGAGAGCTTGGCCCTTTAGGGTGATTCGCTTTGTATCGGTTAGGTCAAGGATGCCGTCGTCGGTGATATTGTTCATTCGGATGTAGACATAATCGCCATCGGCGCCGGCTTTTGCTGAAGTGCCGTAGTGCATTTCTATGCTGTAGTTGCCGATTGTTTCGATTGGCCATGATGCGTGTGTCTTGGTTCTAAACATCTCGACAAACCGTGATTTGACTTAACAGATATACCTTCTATGAGAGTCCCTTACGTTGTCCTGATCGACCATTGCGTACATCAACGTTGTATCAATCTTTTGATGGCCAAGCAGCTTCTGCACCTGCTCGATGGGCATTCCTTTTCCAATTGCTTTGGTGGCCAGCGTTCTCCTGAACTTATGTGGGTGGACGTGTTTGACGCCTGCTTTTGTTCCCAAGGAGCGAAGGCGGAGCTCGACTCCGCTTACTTGCAGCCTAGAACTCGGCTTTGTGAGACTACAGAATAGCGCGGCGACGTTATCGCTGCGTTCTTGCAGGTAGTTGTTTAGGTGCAGCTTTGTAGTCGCATCAAAATAGACGACTCTCTCTTTGTTGCCCTTTCCGAGTACAATGCACTCTCGCCGATTTAGATCAACGTCTTCTCGATTGAGCGAGACGAGTTCGCCTATTCTCATCCCTGTTGAACTAAGAAGGTTGATGATTGCCAGATCCCTCTTGCAAGAACAGGCGTCTGTGAGGGCTATAAGTTCTTCATCAGAATATACGGACTTGACCGTTCTCTTTGAGCGAATCTTTTTAATGCGTCGTGCAGGGCTTTTGAGTATATGGTTCTCGTCTTCAAGCCAAGAGAAGAATGACGACAGGATGCGCCTGACGTTGTCGACGGTGATGCTCCCTGCGTTATTACCCATGGGATATTCGCTCAGGTATGTTCGTAAGTCATCTGAACTAATCCGGACAATTGGTTTTTTGATTGCTTCGAGCGCCCTTGTAAGTGTGGCCTTGTAGTACCTGATGGTCTTAGGCGAGCATCCCTCGATGGTTTTGGCTGCGAGGAATCGCTCCATGTACTTTGAGGCCTCGTCTTCGACATTGCTGAGCGCGTTCACTTCAAGTTCGATGCCCCTGAGTTCGCTCATAAGGACGCTCTCGAGATACGAAAGCACTTCGCCGCTAACGAGTGCCTGCATTTTTGTGAGAACCGCGTTTGCTATTTCGATCGTCGTGTGCATCAGTTCCTCCCATCCCGATATGGATGGGAGGAACGTATCACGCGAGGAATCGGTCTAGAAGGGCGTCGCGCTCTGCGGAAAGGGCGTCGACCTCTTGCTCGAGTGCAAATTGCGATTTGTCGACCTGAGCGACGAAAGAGGCGAACTCTTGCTGAAGCTCAAGGGGAGGCAAGGGAACCGTCATTCTCTTTAGAGCTTCTTTGGTAATTGCCTCCCTTGTTGCTCCAGCCGCTCTTGAGCCGTTTAGCAGGAGTCTCTGATACGAATCGCTGATCAGCACCGTGTTCAATAGCACCGGCAGCATCCGTTTTTGGTCGACTCTGACAATTGAGACATGCTGATTAACACGTCCACCAGCCAATTCATCTGGCAAAAGACATGAACGAGCAACCGAAGCGCCAGTAATATTCAGAAGCACGTCACCCTTCATCAGCGTGACGCCTTCTAGTTTTGCGGCTTGTTCATCATCAATACAAGCAAGGTCCTTCCACACGAAACGACCGTTGTGAACATTCGTACTTCTGACCAGCGGAACACCTTCGGCCTTGTATGCCGTTTTGCCACCTCGTGGCGTTGCTCCGGAACCCAACTTGGTACAGAGGTCTTCAAGCCTAACGAAAGGCCATTTTTTACCATCGACCGGATCGCCAAATACCTCTACAAACCGTGATTTGACGCTCTCCTTGAGAGCGGCGATTTGCTGTCGTTTGCTATTGATTTCATCTGTTAAGCGATTGAAATCGTCGATGAGGGCTCTCTGCTCGGAGAGCGTCGGGACTGGGATGGGGTATTTGAGCAGCTCATCCTTGTCTCCGCGAGGCCTGCCGGTTCCCGTGAAGGTGGACATATCGTAGTCGAAGAAGTCCTTCTGCCACAGGAGCAGATGGAGAAACTCGGGCAATAGGCTGTCGGTATTTATGCTTCGGAATACCAAAACGTCCTTGGAGCACGCCCCATCGCGGTCTGCGAGCCAAATCTTCTGCAGATAGGGGCGAATATTGGAGACGAGCGTGTCTCCCTTCTTGTATGCGGTGCCAGCACTTGCCGGAAGCTCTCCACTATAGGTGGTTATGCCGCCACGGTCCTTGACCATGTTTTCCGTTGTTACGTAAGTGTCGGTGGTGATGGAACTCTGGGCCACGCTGTTGGTAACGTAGGATGTGATGTCTCTAAGCGTCTTGACTACGGTGCCCTGGGCGAACGAGCGGGGCTTGTAGAAAGAGCGGGGAATCGTAAGAGTCTCGTCGAACTTATCGGCATCAAAGTCAATGAAATCGGCGGTCTTGGCATAGTAGTAGTACTGGGCAAGGTCGCCGGGCTCAACCTGCTCGCCGGAGAACCATGCTCTGATGATGCCGCTTAGCGAGTTCGTGTCGTCCGATTCGTTGTCCGAATAGAGCACGCCCTCACCATCGATGGGCTGTATCCCCTCGTTGCCTTTGCGATTGCTCCATTTGTAGCCAAGGAAAGAGGCGATTTCCTTGGTCGTGTTAGGTGAGTTGATGATGAGCGTCTGTTCACCGCAGACGAGACCCCAAACGCGCAGGCGTTTGCGCTCTTCCTTGTGCGCATGGCGATAGAACAGCTCGTTCTCTGCTTTGAGCCGTGAGTTCTTGTCGGCCGCCTTCCAAGTCTTGCTCTTCCGAAGGGTCTTGAGCTCCTTCGATGATTCGAAAAGATGGCAATAAACGCTGAAGTGGCGAGTGTTTGCCCATTCGTTCCAGTTAGCCTCTCCTGCGAGAAAAGCCCGGTAAGTATCTCCGTCTACATTAATTGTGCCGAGATAAGCGTTGAAAGCGCTTTCGTCTCTCCAGCCAGTGAGCTTCCTGCGCTCAAAAACAGCGTCAACGAAATCAAGTGCGTTCGCATTGCGGGGCGGGATCTCGTCAAAGCGACGTAGGAACATAATTGCGACGTTTGTTCCTGTGGCCGCGAATGTGCCTGATCCAAACCTGGCGATGGAGACGATCTCGAAGGAGCTCAAAAGCACATCGCGTGCGGCCATGAAACTCGAGCTCGTGCTCTTGTCGAGGATCGAGGTGGGGAGGACGATGGCGGCGTAGCCTCCGGGCCGAACAAGCTGTGCCGCACGCTCGACAAAGAGGGTCTCGATTTCCGAGCCGCTATCGCTGATGGTTTCCAGCACTTTGAGTTCGTTGTTGTGAAGCTTGAGATGCGGTTTGAAGGCCGCTACAGAGTACGGGGGATTGGCGACAAGAATGTCGAAGCGTCCCCTGTCGGTTCGGCTGTCGATTCCCTTGTCGGGATAATTTTCAAGTCCGTCGCCGAAGACCACGTTGCTCTGCCCTGCGCCATGCATGTAGAACGAGACCTTGGAAACGCGAGCGAGTCGATAGTCCTTCTCGATGCCGACGAGATTGTCTCTGACCCAGTCGGCGTCTCCGAGGTCATCCTCTATGGTCGGATCATATTGGCATGCGGCGTCGGAGATTTCTTCGAATCCTTCCGTGAGAAAGTGCCCCGCGCCACAGGCGTAATCGATAACGCGTGGATAGTGCACGGCACCAGCCTCGTCCTGCACGATGCTGTCGAGTGGGAGTGACTTCCAAATAAAACGGGTGATGGGCACAGGTGTGAAGAATTGGCCCTCGTTTTGCTTAAAGCCCTGATTAAGGAGCTGTTCGAAGAGGTCGCCCAAGAATTGAATGTCTTGAGTTCCTACGATGCGATACGGCTGTAGAAGTTGCACCGTCTCTACGAGTACCTTGCCGTTCTGAAGAAAGAGTTCCTCGTTGTGGACGTCTTTGAACGCAAAGTCATTGTTGGTATAGAACTTGAGCTTGCGCAGCGTGCCGTTCAGCTCCTCGATGAGCTTCTTGCGGTGCTGGCCCGTATAGTTGCTTATGAGGTTTTCGGCGTAGTCGTTGGGAACGTACAGGACCTCTTCCCGCATGAGCTTTCTCATGCCGTCTGAGTGGAGTCTCTGGAGCCTGTCCTGGAGCGTTTCGTAGGTGTCGCGTCCTTGGCGGTATTGGAACTCAATCTCCTGGGTTGGCATTTTCGAGAGCTCGTCTTGGAGCTTCGCGATAAAGAGCGCGATAAGGCGATTGAAGGCGTTCTCTTTATCGGAGACGTTGTTGTGGCGGAGGATTTCCTCGAAGCGGTTGACGATGCTGTCTTCGGCCCTGAAGTCGACAAGGTCCTTCTTGAGAAGGGGAGGAACCATCGGGTGGTATGCCGTCGACCTATCGCCAAAGAGGATGTTTCCCTCGACTTGTTGGTTGTACGTTTCCGTCCAAACTTGATGGAGCTGTTCCACTGTATGGGCGTCGCGGTAGAGCGCAATGGTGTCATCGCGTTTGGCGAGCGCGATGAAGTTCTCGTCATCGCTGCAGTTAATTGAAACCTGGTCTGGCACGATTTCGTTGTTGATGAAATCGCATGCAAAGAGTACCAACCAGCGAGTCGCGCGCTCTTGTTGCCAATAGGAGAGGAGTTGCCCTCCGTCTGACTGCATGTTCTTGAATTCGTTTTTGAACTCGGTTCCAGGGGTCTTGCATTCGACGATTGCGAGTGTGTCGCCCCTCTCGTCATTAATGCAGATATCAGCGCGGCCGCTCTTTTGTTCGTGCCCAAGGGCCCATTCGCGCTCCAGCTCGAGTGATTCGGGGCGATATCCTTTGTCGAGGAGCATGGTTACGCAGGCGAGTACGACGAAGTTCTCGTTATCGGAGAAGTTACAAGTTGTGTCTTTGTTGACCTTGAACCCCAGGTCTTTCGGGTAGCCGATGCGTTTCTTGGAAAAATCGACCGTGATTTGTGCGCTGGTCTCTTCCCAGGATTTCTGATAAACGGTGCCGTCGCCCGACGGCTCGTAGCACAGAGCCCTAAGTGCGTCGCGAAGATTGTCCAGCGTAATCATCTAATGTCTCCGTAGCTGCGAGGTGAAAACACAATTCGCTAATATTATCGCAGAGGGCACCGTAAGAACGTAGCGTGATTGGCGGTGCTGCTGCTTGCCAGGGCATTTGATTGGATGATGACGCGCACGGGGCGGGATTCGCCAGTCCGCTAAGCCACGCTGGCAACAGTAGCGTACCAGGGGCTTTACAAAGCCACCCCTCCGACCGATATTGACGATTGTTC
>NZ_QRLE01000012.1:77511-78157 GCF_003473055.1 Collinsella sp. AM13-34
GGCTTTACAAAGCCACCCCTCCGACCGATATTGACGATTGTTCAGGCCGTAAAGAATTCGAGTCGAAGGGGTGGTCGCCATGGCCCAGAAGGCCTACGGCCTTTCCCACACGAAGTGGATGTGCAAGTACCACATCGTGTTCACGCCGAAGTATAGGCGCAAAGTGATCTACAACCAAATCAGGGGCGACATAGGGGAGATCCTCAGGAAGCTGTGCGAGTACAAGGGGATCGAGATAATCGAGGGGCACCTGATGCCCGACCACGTGCACGTGCTGCTGGCGATCCCGCCGAAGTACAGCGTCGCGAGCGTCATGGGCTACCTGAAGGGGAAGAGCTCGCTGATGGTATTCGACAGGCACGCCAGCCTCAAGTACAAGTTCGGCAACAGGAAGTTCTGGGCGGAGGGCCACTACGTGTCCACCGTCGGCCCGGACGAGGCGACGATCGCCAAGTACATCAGGGAGCAGGAGTCCCACGACATCGCGCTGGACAAGCTGAGCGTGAAGGAGTACGGGGACCCCTTCAAGAGGGGGTGATGCCGCCGGTTCGACCGGCGCGCCACGGGTCAAGATGCACTAGGCCTGGACGAAGTCCGGGCCCGCGCCTTTAGACGCGAGCCCGGGGCCCGTGGGTTATACCCTAAG
>NZ_QRLE01000012.1:78167-82760 GCF_003473055.1 Collinsella sp. AM13-34
CGCCTTTAGACGCGAGCCCGGGGCCCGTGGGTTATACCCTAAGGGCAAACCACCCTTTTTAAGGGTGGTTCTGATTCTATCTAGCGGAATTTTATTGGGACGAGACCTGAGCATATTCGTCGACGCAACCTCCTCCCCAGTCGCCACGCCAAATGCAGGCGGAGCGGCCGAAGGATCTAACGAGCACGCCGCGATGACTTGGAAGTGCGGTTGGAAAGGTCATCGAGGCCAAAGAATCCCGGAGGTATACCAAGGCGCACTTTGGGAATCCGTCGAATCACCCCACTTCAAGCCAGAATTCAGATCGGGCCGATTCATCATCTGAAAGTCCCATCGGCGACTCGCAATGAACAACCGACGCGCTCTGCGAGAGACCGTTCAGTACCGGCCCGAGCCGAACATGGACACAACGTCCCGTTTGTGTTCTTCAATCGCCTGCACGTTCTTCCTATTCTTGGGTTGTCGAACAAGCCATAGAGAAAAGGAAGAAAACATGGACACCGACAAGATCTGCGCGGAATCGATCGCCAAGCAATACGCGCCCAAAAGCGCCTTCAAGCTCACCGCGCTCAAGAAGCTCGATGCCAAAGCAAAGCGCCCTGCGAACGTCTTCGCCTACAGCTTTGGCATCGCTTCCTCGCTGTTGTTGGGTGTGGGCATGTGCCTGACCATGGGTGTGCTGGGACCTGGCGAGGGCACGTTGTTTGTGCTCGGAATCGTCCTTGGTATCTTGGGTATCGCAGGCGCAAGCGTGAACCTTGTTCTGTATCGCTGGATTCTGGAAACCTCTAAGAAGAAATACGCCTTTGAGATAATGGAGCTTGCCAAGGGAATTGCCGGCGAATAGCTTTTGGCATCAGGGAGAGGCAGGCTTGGGTGAACAGGCAGCAGAGCAGATACTTTACGACGGCGCAGCTTATGGACGAGGCTTTGCTCGACTTGCTGCAGAACAAGGGCGCGGAGTTCATAACCGTTAAGGAGATTTGCAAGAAGGCCGGGGTGGGGCGCTCTACGTTCTACCTTCACTACCAGGGTGTCCCTGACCTCGTGAAGGAGTGTTCGGAGCATGTGAACACCAAGTTCTTCGAGCGCTTTGAACAAAGCGCCGCAGACACGATCGGGGCTATCCGTACGGCTTCCCTCGATGAGCTCGTTTTCGTAACCGACGAGTATCTGAGGCCCTACCTCGAGTTCGTCCAAGACAACTGCTCCATCTATCGCGCGATGCTCGCAAACGGGCATACGCTGCAAGCTCAGGAGCGATTCGAGGCCCTAGCGAAGCACATCATCGACCCAGTGTTGGAGCGCTTTGGCTATCCCAGCGAGCAGCGGGCCTTCGTCATCAGTTTTTATGTGCATGGGCTCTCCGCCGTGGTACAGGACTGGATTCGGAGCGGCTGCGAAACGCCTATCGATGAGATGGTGCGCATTATCAAAACCTGCGTGCACCCGAACGGCACGAACCGACGTCTTGCCAACGCTAAAGAGAGGCGCGAATGAAACGATGTGACGGCGACGCCCCCTAGGCGCCATGCGCGCAGGCCGCGCACCTGCATTGAGAATACTGCGAAAGGAACGGAAAATGAAAGCAGCAATCTACCTTGGTAAAGGGCGTGTATCCCTTTCCGCTGCTCGCGCGGGCCGACTCCAGCCGTGCCGGGACCGCCAGCGCGGCCTCGAAGCCGTTTGCGGCGAGAACCAAGGAGGAGGGTTTCCCGTGATGGCGATAGGACGGAGGGGTTTCTGTAGGCGTGTAACCAGTAGGAGCTACTTATCGAAGCCCGCCACCGCGGAGCTGCTCCTTGTAGTTCTCGCCCCAAGCTCTCATTGCGTCAAGAACGGGTCTGAGTGTCTGTCCCAGGTCGGTGAGCGAGTACTCCACCCGTGGGGGCACCTCTGCGAACGCTTCACGATGAACGAGCCCCGTTTCCTCCATGGTTCGTAGGTTGCTGGTCAGAACTTTCTGCGAAATCTTGCCGATCGAGCGTTGCAGCTCCTTAAAGCGCATCGTGCCTTTGAGCGAGAGTTCGCGCAGGATGAGCACCTGCCACTTGTTGCCGATGAGCAAAAGCGTTGTCTCCACTGGGCAGGCAGGCAGGTTCTCCAAAGTCGGTGTTGTCATATTCGTGAAACCTCCGTCTGCAATCATGCACGTCATTTACATTAGTTTCCTTTTGGTGCTTACAGCACATTTATGTGCCTACTTTCCATTATATACCTTTGACGCGTATCGTATGAGCTGCAAGGAAAGCGGCGGCGAGTGCCGCAGGTCGAAAGGAAAGTATGATGACCAAGAAAATCGCAGTTGTAGCAGCGAATGGCAGGGCCGGCAGCCTCATCGTTGAGGAAGCCGTGCGTCGCGGATTCGACGTGACCGCCATCGTGCGCGGCGAGAATAGGACCGCCGCTCAGAACTCCGTCATCAAAGACGCACTCGAGCTCACGACGGAAGACCTCGAAGGATTCGACGCCGTGGTGGACGCCGTGGGCGGCTGGACGCCCGAGACCATCCCCGGTATCACCGACGCGGGCATCCACTTGGCTGATGTGCTGGTCGGCACCGATGTGCGCCTGCTCATCGTGGGTGGCGCGGGCTCGCTGTTCGTCAACCCCGAGCATACGGTCACCGTCGATATGGGCCCGGACTTTCCCGATGACTGGAAGCCGCTGTCCGCCGCGGCCGGCAAAATCCTTGCTCACCTTCGCGAAACGGACGGCCTCAAGTGGACCTTCATTTCCCCTGCTGCTGACTCCCAGGCCGACGGCGAGCGCACCGGTGAGTATATCTTGGCGGGCGAGGAGTTCACGCTCAACAGCCGCGGCGAGTCAACGCTCTCGTACGCTGACTATGCGATTGCCATGGTCGATGAGATCGAGTCCGGTAACCACGTCGCCCAGCGCATCTCGGTTGTGAGCAAGTAGCTTTATGCCGTTTGGGAAATGGGAGGGTCGATGCCAGCCGCGTCGACCCTCCCGTTGCGTACCGGGGCAACCAGTCTTGTTGTCTGAGTTGTGACATCTTAAACAATGGTTGAGTTTCAGAAGGGGCGTTTTTGGTACTATCGAGCGTGAGCGTTCTCGTAGGCCTCTTTGATATCTTCTGGCAAACCGTCGGGAATCATGGCCCTCAGCTTAGTCTCATTCTCGCCCTGATTCAGCTGTCCGTAGAACCAGCATTTGTACTTCAGCATGTCCAGCGCGCGGTTCATGTTCGCGATCTCTAGCTCCATGTGGGCCTTCCGCTCCTCGAACATGGCCTTGCGTTTGGGGTATGTCGATGGACCCTCCGCGCACCATTCCATGAATAGACGGATGTCCTTGATCTCCATCCCCGCTTTCTTGAGGCATTCGATGACCCGAAGCGCCTCGAGTTCCGTATCGCCGAATTGCCGAATGCCGGACGTCCGCTCCAATGCCGGGAACAATCCCTGCTTGTCGTAATAGCGCAGCGTTGAGGCGGGCAAACCGAACATCTCCGAAACCTGTCCGATTGTGTACATGGTTCCTCCGAATCAATCTCGAATTCATTCCTTGACCTAAAGTCAGGTTTAGGTATTACCTTCATTCTCGTCATTAGAACAGGGATTGCAAAGGGTGTTCCGTAATGTGGAAACAGATTTGCACCTAAACCATCGACAGGGGGAGATCGATCATGGCAATTAAACAGGCGGCAGGCAGGGATGCCCTGGGGGACTTTGCCCCCAAATTCGCACAGCTCAATGATGACGTGCTGTTCGGCGAGGTGTGGAGTCGAGAAGACGGGCTTTCCCTTCGAGACCGCAGCGTGGTGACGGTGGTGGCCCTGATGGCACAGGGACTGACGGATTCCTCGTTCCAATACCATCTGATGTCCGCAAAGAATAACGGTGTAACCAGGGCGGAGATAGCGGAAATCCTTACCCACGCCGCGTTTTACGCGGGGTGGCCCAAGGCATGGGCGGCCTTCCGCATGGCAAAGGAGGTCTGGGCGGATGACGATGCCGCTGATGCAAAAGCCGAGCACCAAAACGAGATGGCCTTTCCCATCGGTGCCCCTAACGACGCATTCGCGAAGTACTTTATCGGGCAAAGCTATCTCGCGCCTCTATCAACCGAGCAGGTTGGCGTCTACAACGTGACGTTCGAGCCCGGCTGCCGCAACAACTGGCACGTGCACCACGCAAAAAACGGCGGTGGACAGATTCTCATCTGCGTGGCTGGTCGAGGGTTTTACCAGGAATGGGGTAAGCCGGCGCAGAAACTGCACCCTGGCGACGTGGTCAACATTGCCCCAGGGGTGAAGCACTGGCACGGAGCCGCACCCGACAGCTGGTTCTCACATCTCGCGTTGGAGGTTCCGGGCGAGGAGACCTCCAACGAGTGGCTGGAGCCCGTGGGCGACGATGCATACCTTAAAGCGACCAACAAGGAGGCTTAAGCACCGTCGCCTGCCCGCGCCGCCGAGAGCAGGGCGCCCAAATCGGCCTGGATCGCCCCTGCCTTGCTTCCGAGCTGCAGCGGAGCCGAGCCGCCCGAGATGTTTACGCTCAAAAGGTGCGCATCCGGCAGCTTCGCGGTCATGCTCCAGAACGGGAGCGTGATGATGCCGGGGGT